>DBEZOM010000056.1:0-3961 GCA_048252855.1 Ruminococcus sp. | reverse complement strand
CTTTTGACCTTAGCGCTAAAGACCCGGTCGAGATCTACACTGACAACGATATGATCATTCTCAAGAAGTTCCAGAGAAATTGCGTATTCTGCAAGAGCCCTGAGGACATCGTTGAGTACAAGGGCAAGGCTGTATGCTCTGAGTGCATGGCTGAGCTCAAGGGCAACAAGGAATAATCAATTACATATCAAATGTAGTGTAAAGAGAGCCGTACCGTAGCGTAGCGGCTCTTTTTCTTTTTATATGCTTGTACGGCGGGGGATATGCGGCGAGAATTTTGTACAAATTATAGATTTAGTCATGAAATATCAATAATAGTGTGGTATAATTAAATTCATTGTGCAGACGAAGTGCTCTGCAACACTATTTGGAATGGGGAAATAATAATGTCGTCAAATTCAGCCCGCGCGGACTTCCTTAACGGGCTAAGGGACAGCGTGCCGATAGGGCTGGGCTACCTTTCGGTGTCGTTCGGCGTGGGCATACTGGCTGTAAATTCGGGGCTTTCGGTGCTCACGGCTGTTATCATCTCGATGACCAACCTCACATCTGCGGGGCAGGTCGCGGGAATAGGTGTTATCGCGGCGGGGGGCGGCTATATAGAAATGGCGCTCGCTCAGCTTATAATAAACCTGCGTTACGCGCTGATGAGCCTTTCGCTCTCGCAAAAGCTGGACGGTAAATTCACCGTGCTGAGCCGCCTTGCGGTGTCTTTCGGCATTACCGACGAGATATTCGCCGTGGCTTCGGGCAAGAGCGGCGAGGTGTCGAAGCACTACATGGCGGGGCTTATCTCGCTGCCGTTCGTGGCTTGGACTTTGGGCACACTGCTCGGCGGCTGCGCGGGCGAGATATTGCCCGATAGGCTAAAGGACGCGCTGGGGATAGCCATCTACGGAATGTTCATAGCTATATTCGTGCCCGCCGCTAGGAAGGCTGTCGGCGTGCTGGCGGTAGTTCTGCTATCCGCCGCGATAAGCTGCGCGCTGAGGTACATACCCGTGTTCTCGGGCGTTTCGCAGGGCTTTTCCATCATAATCTGCGCAGTTATAGCGGCAGGCTTCGGCGCGGTGTTCTTCCCGAAAACTGAGGAAGGGGGCGGCGACTGATGAACGTGCAGATAGTCATATACATCGCGATAATGGCGGGCGTGACCTACCTTATCAGAATGTTGCCGATAATGGTCTTTCGCCGCAAGATAAAGTCGCAATTCGTGCAAAGTTTTCTCTATTACGTCCCCTACGCGGTGCTTGGGGCTATGACGATACCCGCGGTGTTTTACTCTACGGGCAGTATGGCGGCTTCGGCGGCGGGCTTTGCGGTAGCTTTTGCGGCGGCATTCTTCGGGCGCTCGCTGATAACGGTAGCGCTTGCGGCAAGCGCGGCGGCATACGCGGTAATGCTGATATTTTAAAAAACAGCCACTCGTTTTTGCGGACGGGTGGTTTTTGCATACAGAGTGCACGGAGCACAGTCAATAAAGTTATTTTGCAAAGTGCTCGCAAACCCTTGATTTTGCTGGGTAAACAGCACTTTGCACGCTCATCGGCGTGCACGGTGCAAAACAGTTTGCAAATTGCACAGTGCAAATGTACAACCCGTGCAAAGTGCTAAACACCCAGTAAATACAGGCATTTCAGAGCACTTTGCAAAATAAGAAAATTGTCCTAGGGAGGTGAACGGCGTGATATTGCAAACGGGTATGCGTACAGATATTCCTGCGTTTTACTCAGAATGGTTCATGAACAGGGTCAGAGAGGGCTTCGTACTGGTGCGCAACCCCTACCGCCCCGAGCAGGTCACGCGCTACGAGATAAACACGGCGGTGGTAGACTTGATAGCTTTCTGCACCAAGAACCCGCGCCCGATGATGAAATATATGGACGAGCTGAAAGACTATGGGCAGTACTGGTTCGTCACCATCACCCCATACGGCAGGGATTTAGAGCCGAACGTGCCCGACAAAATGAGCACTATCGCCTGCTTTCGCAAGATGGCTGAGCGGCTCGGCGCGGACTGCATGGGCTGGCGGTACGACCCTATCATGATCGGCGGCAGGTACAGCGCAGAGCGGCACATACGCGCGTTTGAGGGCATAGCCGAGCGGTTGGCGGGGTGCACGCACACCTGCATAATCAGCTTTGTAGACCTCTACGAAAAGGTGCGGCGCAACGCCCCCGAGATACGCGAGGTCACGTTGGCGGAGCAGACAGCGATTGCAAAAGCTTTCGCCGAGATAGGCGGGAAGTACGGAATAACGGTGAAAGGCTGTCACGAAAGCCCATATCTCGCCAAATACGGCATAGACATGAGCGGCTGCCTAAATCAGAGCGTATACGAAAAGGCGCTGGGCGTATCGCTAAATATGCCGAAGAGAAAGTCGCAGCGCGAGTGCAATTGCTTTTTCGGCACGGACATAGGCGCGTACAACTCCTGCGGACACCTCTGCCGCTACTGCTACGCCAACGCCAGTCCCGAGCTTGTGCGGCGAAACATGGCGCTCCACGACCCCGCCTCGCCCTTTCTGATAGGCGGCGCGCAGCCGAACGACACAATAAAGACCGCCGAGCAGCACAGCTACATCGACGGTCAGTTGAGGTTTTTTTAAGAGCCCTCACCCCTCAGCCGCAAACCCTATCTCATTTATCTTCGCATACTCCTCCGCATACGAACCCGCTTTTCCCTTTATCGTCAGACTGTCGCAGTCCTCGAACGCGGTCTCCGCGATGGTCGTTAGTCCCTCGGGGCAGGTAAATTCCTTTAATCCGGTGCAGAGCCTAAAACAGCAAAAACCAATCTCCGTCTGTGACTTCGGCAGCTCTATCTTTTCCAGAGTTTCACATGCATTAAATGCGCCTTTGATCTCCTGAAGATCCTCGGGGAAGTATAGCTCTCTGATATTGAACATATAGTCAAGATAATAGTGATCGTCATTCTGATCGTCATTCGTGTCGCCAAATTTCCACATCGGCGGCCCGGCAACGTTCACGACCTTTTTCCCGTCGATCTCTTCGGGCACATGAACTACCTCGTCGCTGCCGAAATAGTAGCTTATCACAATGCCCTCGTCGCCGAACGTATTTCCCCATTCGTCCGCATACCCCGCCGCGTCGATGTACACATAGCCCGTATCCTTTTTTATGGTGTGGCCCTTTTTCTCCAGCTCGTTGTAGAAATCTTTTTCCTTATCGGTAAGCGTATCCCAAGCCGAAATTTCGGAGCTTGTATCCGCACTGACCGCCGCATTTGAGCCGACCTCCGACCCAATTTCCGCCTTAGCCTTATCCCCGCAGGAAACCAAAGCCGCCGCCATAGCCGCAGTCAGCGACAAGATCATAATTCTTTTTGCTGTACGCATAATTATTCTCCCTATATAACAGTATATTGACGTATTGTTCATGCTTTTTTAATTATACTATAATCCCAGTGAAATATCAATAGTTAAACGCAAAAAAGCAGACGCCGATAAAAACGTCTGCTTTTGATGTTTGCGAGAGTAAAGACATTGGTAAATTTCCCTTTATTTTCATACCACACCGCTCTTGCTATCTCAATGACCTTGAGATTGGTGTTTTCAAGCAGTTCAGCAGCCTTTTCCATTCGCTTCTTTCAATTAGCGCGGCAAGCGAAAAAGTTTAGCCGTTCATAAAAATTTTTCGTCACGCAAATATGATAATATATTGATTTTTAAGCCCTACCGTGCTATACTGTTAATATGCACCGCTTTGAATTGCGGACTTAACGATATAGTGGAAATACAGAAAGACGGTGAATAAGCTATGGAAATTATGATCGATGAATGTAGAATTTCCGCTGCGACTATACGAAATTGGGAAAAACTCAATACAAATACTTCTGGTCGGTTAGCATCACGTGCGAATAAAAGAAAATCAAAAAAACGTATTCTTCCACTGGAATATATCAGTAACAAAAATAATGTTTCCTTTGTACAGAGTATTCT
>DBEZOM010000055.1:0-8444 GCA_048252855.1 Ruminococcus sp. | reverse complement strand
GTTATTTCTTAATAACTCTTACTATCGGAGGTGAACCGCTTACAGCAGTGCGCCTCTTTTTATTTATTATAACACTTTGCGGGGTGGTTGTCAAGCGGGGACGGCGGGTTGTTAATAAAATTTTACCGAGGTGTGGCAGGGTCAGCCATATTTTACGCAGACTTTACTTTCGGCGCGATTTGTAAAAATAAATATTACTTTGGATTTACAAGAGGGCGGTTTGGCTTTTTACATTCGGCGTGTATTATATATATTGTCGGATGAATAAAATTTATTGACTGCGACAGATTAAGGAGTGCACACAGTGCTCCGCATTATTGAAAGGAAAGAATCTGTATGAAAAATCTTGTAAAAACTGTTTCGATCTTCTCCGCGGCTGCGGTCGCGCTCACAATGGCTTCCTGCGGAAGCAGCGACGGCGAGCTGGGCACTATCAGCGTTATCTCCCGCGAGGACGGCTCCGGTACTCGCAGCGCTTTCGTTGAGATCACCGGCGTTGAGGAAAAAGACGCTGACGGCAATAAGGTAGATAAAACTACTACCGAAGCTATGGTCTGCAAATCTACCGACGTTATGCTTACTCAGGTAAAGGGCGACCTTAACTCCATTGGTTACGTTTCCTACGGCTCGCTCAACGACACCGTAAAGGCGCTCAAAGTTGACGGCGTAGAAGTTTCTCCCGATACTATCAAGGACGGCAGCTACGGCATAGTTCGTCCTTTCAATATCATCACCGGCGAGGGTCTTTCCGACGCGGCTCAGGACTTTATCAATTATATAATGAGCAGCGATGGACAGACTATCATCAAGGACGAAAAATACGTTGCGGTAGATGAATCCGCCGAGGCTTACAAGGCTTCCTCCGCTTCGGGCAAGGTAACGGTAGCAGGTTCTTCCTCCGTAGGCCCTGTAATGCAGAAGCTTGCTGAAAAGTACATGACTGTAAACAGCAACATCACCGTAGAGGTACAGGTATCCGACTCCACCACGGGCGTTAAGTACACTCAGGACGGCACCTGCGATATAGGAATGATCTCCCGCGAGCTGAAATCTGAGGAGACCGGTCTTACACCTACCATGATCGCTCAGGACGCCATCGCAGTTATCGTAAATAAGGATAACCCGATAGACGACATAACCTCTGACCAGATAAAGAGCATCTACACCGGCAAGACCACCGAGTGGGCGGACGTTACTAAGTAAGGATAATTTAGGGATATATAGAGAGTGAGAGTGTGATAAAAGTGAAACAACCATCTACATCAGGCATTACTGCACCGATAGTCGTGCCCGCTGCGCCGAAAAAAAGCAGCTTTTCGCTGAAAACGGCGGCGGAATATTTTATGCAGGCAGTTTTTCTGGTATGCGCCTGCATATCTATACTCTGCGTAGCGGTGATATGTATATATATGTTCGCTAAGGGCTGCCCCGCCATCGCGAAGATAGGCGTTGCGGAGTTCTTGGGCGGTAAGGATTGGTTCCCTACCAACTCGCAGCCGAGCTTCGGAATTTTCCCGATGATAGTAGGCTCTATGTACGTTACCGCGGGCGCTATAATAATCGGCGTGCCCGTAGGTCTGCTGACGGCGGTGTTCCTCGCGAAATTCTGCCCCAAGCGCCTTTATAAATTCGTGCTCCCCGCAGTAAACCTGCTGGCGGGCATACCCTCCATCGTATACGGCTTCTTCGGCATGATAGTAGTAGTACCTTTCGTAAGAAGCGTGTTCGGCGGAACGGGCAACAGCATAATAACAGCTTCATTCATCTTAGGCATAATGATACTGCCGACAGTTATAGGCATGAGCGAGAGCGCTCTGAACGCCGTACCCTTGCAGTATTACGAAGGCGCGCTGGCGCTGGGCGCTACTCATGAGCGCTCGGTAATGCGCGTAGTGCTCCCCGCTGCAAAGTCGGGCGTGTGCGCGGCGATAGTCCTCGCGATAGGCAGAGCCGTAGGCGAAACTATGGCGGTAGTAATGATAGCAGGCAACCAGGCAAGACTTCCGCACCAGCTCACTCAGGGCGTGCGCACCCTTACCGCAAACATCATCATGGAGATGGGCTACGCGACGGGTCTGCATTACGACGCGCTGCTCGGAACGGGCGTAGTGCTCTTCGTATTCATCTTGATGCTGAACCTGCTGCTCAGCGCAGTTACCTCAAAGAAAGAGAGATAAGCCATGAATGAACAAATGAAAATGACATATAAGGCTCACCCGCTCTCGTTCGTAATGAAGCTGCTGGTGTGGATATGCGCGGCGGTGACCGTTGGCGTGTTCCTCATGCTGGTGGGCTATGTGCTGGTAAGGGGCGTGCCGTATCTTTCCACGAGCCTTTTCAGCCTGCACGGCACTACGGATAATGTATCTATACTGCCATCTATAATCAATACGCTTAAAATGGTGGGCATCGCGCTGCTGATAGCCGCGCCGCTCGGTATTTGCTGCGCTATTTACTTAGTAGAGTACGCAAAGAAGGGAAGTAAGTTCGTGAAAGCGATAAGGCTTACTACTCAGACGCTCTCGGGCATACCCTCCATTATATATGGTATCTTCGGAAGTATGTTTTTCGTCACGGCGCTGAAATGGCGGCTCTCGCTGCTCTCGGGCGCTTGCACACTGGCGATAATGGTACTGCCCGTTATAATAACCTCGGCGGAAGAAGCGCTGAAGTCGGTAGACGACAGCTACCGCGAGGGAAGCTTTGGCCTGGGCGCAGGAAAGCTGCGCACCGTGTTCCGCGTGGTACTGCCCTCGGCGGTATCGGGAATACTCTCGGGCGTTATCCTCGCGATAGGCAGGATCGTCGGCGAAACTGCGGCGCTGGTATTTACCGCAGGCGCGCTTACTAAGATAGCGGGTCTGAAAGACTCGGGCGCTACCCTAGCAGTTCATATGTACAACCTTTCAAACGAGGGTCTGCACATGAACGAAGCGGCTGCCGCGGCGGTGGTACTGCTGGTAACGGTAATGCTGCTGAACGCTTTCGCATCCTTCGCTGCTAAGCGCATAAAGAGAACTTCGGGCGAGATATAAACATATAAACTGATAGATGATAGTTTGATAGTTGTTTGACAAATAAACTGGTGAAAAAAGTATGAGCTATAAATTTGAGATAAAAGACGCAAATCTTCATTACGGCAGCTTTCAGGCGCTGTATGATATAAACCTCGACGTTCCGCAAAAGCAGGTAATGGCTTTCATAGGCCCTTCGGGCTGCGGAAAGAGCACCCTGCTGAAATGCCTCAACCGCATGAACGATCTGGTAGAGGGCTGCAGCGTAGAGGGCGACTTCCTGCTCGACGGCGAGGATATTTACCGCGATATTGAGGTAACTTCGCTGCGCAAGAGAGTTGGAATGGTGTTCCAGAAATCAAACCTCTTCCCCATGTCGATATACGATAACATAGCTTTCGGCCCGCGCACCCACGGCATAAAGAAAAAAGCCGAGCTTGACGAGATAGTTGAAACTTGCCTAAAGCAAGCGGCTATCTGGGACGAATGTAAAGACCGACTGAAAAAATCAGCGCTGGGAATGAGCGGCGGTCAGCAGCAGCGACTTTGCATAGCCCGCGCGCTGGCGGTAAAGCCCGAGGTGATACTTATGGACGAGCCGACCTCCGCGCTCGACCCCATCTCGACGCTGAAAGTAGAGGAGCTTTGCACCGAGCTGAAGCGCAAGTACACTATCGTAATAGTTACCCACAATATGCAGCAGGCGATGAGAATAGCCGACAGAACAGCCTTTTTCCTGCACGGCAGGATAGAGGAGGAAGGCCCTACCGAGCGGATATTCAATAATCCGCAGAACGAAAAGACCCGCGAATACATCGGCGGTCAGTTCGGCTAACTTAGGGCGAAAATATCTTATCTTCCGCGTTTCTTTACACACATTTTTAAGCACACTCCATATCTATATATATCATATATCCCCATAAGATCCGCGTGAAAAAATTTACGCGGATTTTACAATAGGCGTGTAGAGTTTTTACATTAGTGCGATATAATAAGCCGTGTGTAAAGAAAGTACGAAAATTGTAAAATTGGAGGATAAGATTTAGTATGGACATTTTTGCGGTGCTTACCCTGCTCGGCGGACTTGCTCTCTTCCTTTACGGAATGAACATAATGGGCGGCGGTCTGGAAAAGATGGCAGGCGGTAAGCTGGAGACCATATTTGAAAAACTCACCTCAAACCCCTTGAAAGCAATGCTGCTCGGCGCAGGCGTTACGGCTGTAATACAGTCCTCCTCCGCCACTACGGTAATGCTGGTAGGCTTTGTAAACGCAGGCCTTATGAAGCTGCATCAAGCCATAGGCGTTATCATGGGCGCAAATATCGGCACTACCATCACGGCGTGGATACTCTCCCTTTCGGGACTGGACGGCGAAAGCTTTTTTATCAGAATGTTAAAGCCTACCTCTTTCTCGCCGATACTCGCCGTTATAGGCATAGCTTTTATAATGGTAGCGAAATCAGATAAGAAAAAGACGCTGGGCACTATATTCCTGGGCTTCGCGATACTGATGTACGGCATGAACATGATGTCCGGCGCGGTAGAGCCGCTTAAAGACTCGCCCTCGTTCACAAATATGCTGACATGGTTCTCTAACCCCGTACTGGGCGTGCTCGCAGGAGCGCTGCTCACGGCTATTATACAGTCCTCCTCCGCTTCGGTAGGAATACTTCAGGCGCTTTCATCTACCGGCGCTATCAAGTTCGGCGCTGCTCTGCCCATAATACTGGGTCAGAATATAGGCACCTGCGTTACCGCGATAATCAGCTCAGTCGGCACAAGCAAAAACGCCAAGCGCGTAGCCGCCGTGCACCTCAGCTTCAACGTTATCGGCACGGTGCTTTTCCTCTGTATTTTCTATATACTCAACGCTATCTTCAATTTCCCTTTCATGACGAGCGTGGTAGACGAAAAGTCGATAGCGATAGTGCACACCATATTCAATCTCGTTACATCTTTCATGCTGCTGCCTTTCGTTAAGCAGCTCGAAAAGTTGGCTTACCTCATTGTAAAAGAGGATAAGAATGAGAAGAAGCAGGCAGACGGCGATATGCTCAGCCTGCTGGACGACCGCTTCCTCCGCACCCCTTCGGTAGCGGTAGAGCAGACCAGAAACGTTATCGGCGGCATGGCACATTCCGCGCAGGAAAGCGTTACCCTCGCTACCGAGCTGCTTTATGACTACGACGAAGAAAAGGCAAACAGCGTTTTCGCTATGGAAAAGCTGGTAGATAAGTACGAGGACGTGCTGGGCAGCTACCTTGTAAAGCTCTCCTCGCTGGAAATGAGCCATAAGGACGCGCAGACGGTAAGCACACTGCTGCACAACATCAGCGACCTGGAGCGCATTTCAGACCACGCAAGAAACATCGCACTCGCCGCTAAGGAGAAGCACGATAAGGACATCGACTTCTCGAAAAAGGCTAAGGACGAGCTGGGCGTTATGTGCAGCGCGGTAAATAAAGTAATAGAGTACGCGGTGAAAGCCGTTTGCGACCAAGACCTTTACGCAGCCTACGAAGTAGAGCCGCTGGAGGAGGTAGTAGACCAGCTGCGCACCAAGATAAAGAACCGCCATGTAAAGCGTTTGCAGGCGGGCAAGTGCACGATAGAGCTGGGCTTTATCTTCACCGACCTGCTGACGAGTTTGGAGCGTATTTCAGACCACTGCTCGAATATAGCGGTATGCTTAGTGCAGGTGAACGACGATAACTTTGAAACTCACGAATACCTGCGCACCGTAAAGACCAGCGGTCAGGAATTTGACACCGAGGTAGAGAAATTTCAGAAAGAATTTCCGCTGCCTAAAAAAGAAGAATACAAGCTCGACCCCGCCTGATACACGCGGCGAGCCGACATACATTACAGGAGATGACATAAATTGCCGACGATATATTGTGTAGAGGACGATAACGGTATTCGCGAGCTGATAAGCTGCGCGCTCAAATCGGGCGGCTACGGCGTAAAGGCGTTCCCTATGGCGAAGCCTTTTTACGAAGAGCTTGAAACAAGCCAGCCCTCGCTGATACTGCTGGACATAATGCTGCCGAACGAGGACGGGCTGAGCGTGCTCTCGAAGCTGAAAGCCGACCCTAAGTACAAGGATATACCCGTGATAATGCTGACGGCGAAATCCAGCGAGATCGACAAAGTTTCGGGGCTGGAGCTTGGCGCGGACGACTACATCACAAAGCCTTTCGGCGTTATGGAAATGCTCTCGCGCATAAAGGCAGTGCTCCGCCGCACCGCAAGGCAGGAGGACGACTCGGAAGTGCTGACGATACGCGAAGTATCGCTCGACGTTTCAAAGCGCATAGTTACCGTAAACGGGCAGGAGGTAGCGCTGACCTACCGCGAATTTGAGCTGCTGATGTACCTCATGCGCCATGTTTCGATAGCCGTTAGCCGCGACAAGCTGATGGAGCGCGTTTGGGGCTACGAGTTTGCGGGCGAAACGCGCACGGTGGATATGCACATAAAGACTATAAGGCAGAAGCTGGAAGCCGCAGGCTGCACCGACCTTATAAAAACGGTGCGCGGCGTAGGATATAAAGTCTGAACAGAACATGGGCGGCTGTTATTGCCGCCTTTTTTTATCCATAAATTTTCGGGAGATGATGGGAAATGCAGAAAAAGCTATTCGCCAGCATGATGCTGCTGGTGTGCAGCGCGCTGACGATATTTGCGGGAGTGGTGGTGTTTATTTGCTACCATACATACCGCGGGGCGGCTTTTTCAGAGCTGCGAAATACGGCGAACATAATCGCTATGACCGACGCCGAGCCCTCCGTTATAGGCGGGAAGATAGATAAAACGGTGGAGGACTACCATATCCGCGTGACATTTATCGACTCTGCCGGTAATGTGGTGTACGACAGCGATGAGGACATAGCCGATATGGATAACCACGCCGACCGCCAAGAGGTGAAGCAGGCGCTGAAAAACGGCGAGGGCGAGGACGAGCACCTTTCGGAAACGCTGGATAAGACATACTGCTACTACGCGATAGCTTACCACGGCGGCGTGCTGCGTTTGGCGCGCACCCGCAGCAGCATGATAACGATAGTAGGCTCGGTATTCGCGCTGCTTATCTGCGCGGTGGGCATACTGCTGGTGATAGCCACCGTGATCTCGATAAAGCTTTCGGAAAACGTTATGCGCCCGATACACGAGCTGGTGCGCCGCTTCGACCTCTCGGGCGAGAGCGAAACGGACGGCGAGGCTGCCGAAAATCTGGATAAGGGCAATATTTACGAAGAGCTGGAGCCGGTGGCGGAAACGGCTGAAAAACTGCTTGACGAAACGCACCGCATAGTCCGCAGGCTGAAAAAAGAGAAAGAGAAATTTTCGCTCATCACCGAAAAAATGGCAGAGGGCATGATACTGCTCGATTCGGATAACACCGTGCTTTCGGTGAACCGCACGGCTTTGCAGCTATTCAACCCGAACTACGACCCCGCTTCAAAGATGAAGCTCTACGATTTTACAACCGAGCCGCAGCTATGGTCGCTGCTCGAGGGGCTGAACGACAGCAATTCGGCACGCGGAATAATCAAGATGGGCGACCAAAGCTGGAGGACTTTCCTCAACAAGACCGAGTACGCGGGCAAATTCGGCATAGTTATAATACTCGCGGACGTTACCGAAAGCCTGAAAAGCGAGGAGATACGCCGCGACTTTTCGGCAAACGTATCTCACGAGCTGAAAACGCCGCTGACCACGATAAAGGGCTTCGGCGAGATGATGGAAAACGGCATTATCACCGGCGCGGACGACATAAAGCGCTACGGCGGCACGATCTACCGCGAGTCTGAGCGCCTGCTTTCGCTGATAAACGATATAATCCGCCTTTCGGAGATAGAGGACGAAAACAGCCGCTCGCATATGGAGCAGGTAAATCTGCTCGCCGCAGCGCGCGACTGCGAGGAGATATTGGCGAACAAGGCGGAAACGCACGGAATAGAGATAGCTGTTTCGGGCGAGGAGGTTTCCGTAACGGGCGACCGCAGCTACCTTGTGGAAATGCTGCTTAATCTGATGGACAACTCCATCAAGTACAACCACGAGGGCGGACACGTTCGCACCACCATAAAGGCTCTGGAAAAGGGCGCGCAGATAGAGGTGGCGGACGACGGAATAGGCATAAGCGAGGCCGACCGCGAGCGCGTTTTTGAGCGCTTTTACCGCGTGGACAAGAGCCGCTCTAAGGAAACCGGCGGCACGGGTCTGGGCCTTTCGATAGTAAAGCACATCGTGGGTCTGCACGGCGGCACGCTTGATATAAAGAGCGCGCTCGGCAAGGGCACGGCTATTACGGTATTCATACCCTATTCGCACGAGGACGCCGAAGAATAAGATATTACTGCGGACGCTGATGAAATTATCGGCGTTCGCTTTTTATGTGAAAATTTTTTCATGAAAAAAATAT
>DBEZOM010000054.1:0-5312 GCA_048252855.1 Ruminococcus sp. | reverse complement strand
GATTAAAATATGTTAAAATAAAAACACAAAGCGCATTACGAAAGGACCAATGATATATGACCCAAAGACTGGAAAGTCTTTTAAGCGTACTGAAAGGACACAGAATATTTATTCAGACGCACAATTTTCCCGACCCCGACGCGATAGCCAGCGCATACGGCGTACAGCGGCTGCTGGAACATTTCGACATGAAAGCCGTGATAATTTACAGCGGAGCGGTCGCGAAAACATCTACTGCGAAAATGCTGGATATGATCGGCATAGAGATGACGGACATAGAGCAGATAAGCGACCTCAGTGAGAAAGACGCTATAATCACAGTAGATTCGTAGACTAATAATTCCAACATTGCCAAAATCGACGGCACGGTGGTAGCCTGCATCGACCACCACCCTACAGTGGTGCACTACGACTACAAGTTCCGCGACGTGCGCATATGCGGCTCGTGCTCGACGCTGGTAGCGGGGTATTTCTTTGAAAACGGTCTGCCTATGGACGAAAGCACGGCTACGGCGCTGATGTACGGTCTGAGAATGGACACCGAAGATCTAAAGCGCGGAATGACCGAGCAGGACGTGGAAATATTCGCCAAGCTCTTCCCGCTTGCGGATCAGGAAAAGCTGAAAACGCTGGCTAGCCAGCAGATGGACTTCGCCGACCTAAAGGCGTACACTATGGCGCTGAGCAACATCAAAGTTTTCGGCGACATAGGATTTTCGTTCATCGACAGCGAAGCTTCGGACGGGCTGATAGCATCGGTCTGCGACTTTATGCTGACGCTGGTGGAGGTGCAGTTCGCGATAGCGTATTCATACCGCGGAAACGGGCTGAAATTCTCGGTGCGCTCATCTATCGAGTACCTCGACGCGGGCACGATAACTACAAACGCGCTTGAGGGCATCGGCACAGGCGGCGGACACAGCACCATGGCGGGCGGATACCTGCCTTTTGAAAGCGTAGAGGACGCGGAATTTGAACTTGAAGAAGAGATACAGAACAGATTTATAAACGCTGTATACTTCTGCCGCGAGCTGCAAAACGTGCTCACCGACCCGCTGATAAAATTCATCGAGAGCACGCCCGAACACGCCGAGGACATACCGCCCGAAAGCGTGCAGACTGCAAATAACTGACAACAAGCGTATCTGCAAAATGCGGGTACGCTTATTTTGAAAAGAGGAATAAAATGGCTAAAGCAAAGACCGTATATGTGTGCTCGCAATGCGGGTACGAATCGGGAAAATGGAACGGCAGGTGCCCATCATGCGGCGAATGGAATACATTTGAAGAGAGCACGCCGATAGTATCATCGCGAACATCGACAAAGCGCGCGGTATCGGTACGCGACGTTTCGGACGGGATATTTGAGATAAACGACATCGACGCGGAAGCGAACGAAACGCGCTGGAGCACGGGGCTGAAAGAGCTTGACCGCGTGCTGGGTGGCGGCATAGTTAAAGGCAGCCTTGTACTGCTGGGCGGCGAGCCGGGAATAGGCAAATCGACGATGCTGCTGCAAATATGCCAAACGCTGGGCGACGACCACACTATACTCTACGTTTCGGGCGAGGAATCGCTGCGGCAGATAAAGCTGCGCGCGCAGAGGTTGGGAGTAGACAGCGGAAATCTGTATCTGCTGAGCGAAACGGACTGCGAAGCGATATGCAGCGTTATAATCAAGGAAAAGCCCGAGATCGCGATAATCGACTCGATACAGACCATGAACATCGAAGCGATAGCCTCGGCGGCGGGCTCGATAACGCAGGTGCGCGAGTGCGCAAATCTGCTGATGAAAACGGCGAAATCGCAGGAGATACCCATGCTGATAGTCGGCCACGTCAACAAAGACGGAGCTATCGCGGGGCCGAAGGTAATGGAGCACATAGTTGACTGCGTGCTGTACTTTGAGGGACAGAAAAATCTGCCGTACCGCATACTGCGCGGCATAAAGAACCGCTTTGGCTCGACCAACGAGATAGGCGTTTTTGAGATGAACGACAAGGGATTGAGCGAGGTGGCGAATCCCTCTGAGATGCTGCTTTCGGGACGTCCGCAGGACGCTTCGGGCTGCTGTGTTGCCTGCGTGATGGAGGGTTCGCGGCCGATACTTGCCGAGGTGCAGGCACTGGTGACAAAGAGCGCTTTCAACGTGCCGCGCCGCACCGCCACGGGCTTTGACTACAACAGAATGGCGATACTTATAGCCGTACTGGAAAAGCGAATGGGCTACTATTTCGGCGGTCTGGACGTTTACATGAACGTGGTAGGCGGCTTTGACATAAACGAGCCTGCCGCAGACCTGCCCGTGGCGCTCTCGCTGTACTCGAGTATGACGGACAAGTGCGTAAGCCCCGACGTGATAACGTTTGGCGAGATAGGTCTGGCGGGCGAGCTTCGCGGAGTACAGCGCACCGCTCAGCGAATATCGGAAGCTCAGCGGCTGGGTTTTAAGAAGTGCATAGTGCCCGCGACCTCGCTAAAAGGCGTTGACAAAAGAGATTTTGAGATAGAGATAGTCGGCGTGAACACGATACAGGACGCTTTCAAGGCGGCGCTGGGGTAAGAAAGCGCAAGCAAAATCAATAAAAAACGGTAAAATCGGCGTGTATATTTGTAAAGAATAATGTTGACACCTGCGCTTTCAAAGTGTTATAATGAATATGTGAAATTGAGAAAATGTAACATTTGAAGGTGGTCATATATGAATTTGAGGTACGAAAGAGTGCTTCACCGTATCGCCGCGCTGATAGGCGGCTTCGCGGGGGCGTACACCGTACTGATACGGCTGAACCTCGGCTCTTCGCAGACTATGAACCTGCTTGAGCTGCTGAAGGGACTGCTGGGAAAAGATTACTTGCAGGCGGCACTGCATTTTATAGGTATGCTGCTATACGCGGGGGCGGTATTTACAGCCGTTTACCTCAGCAAAAAGGGCAGGATAGATATGAAACTTTTCAGCATGGCGGTAAACGCCGCGGGATTTATCGTTTTGGGTCTGCTGCCCGCTGATATAAACCGCTGCGTGGGTCTTTACCCTACGTTCGTCATGATGTCGATACAGTGGGTGGTATTCGGAAGCATCGGCGGATACGCAAGCTCGCCGATATTCTCGACCAACAATCTGCGGCAGACGGTCGGCGCGCTGGCCGAGTACGTCTGCGACCACAAGAAAGAGCACCTCGACAAAGCGAAATACTTTGCGGGAACTCTGCTTTTCTTCCATCTGGGCGCGGCCGGCGGATTTTTCGCCTGCAAGGCGCTGGGAATCAAAGCAGCATTCCTCGGCATTATCCCCTGCGCGGCGCTTGCGGCGGTAGTGCTGGTGAGCGAGTACGCGAAGAGCACGAACGACCTGCCGATAGAGGCAAACGAAATGGACATATAAAAATATCACGAACGGCATTTTTAGAGTGCCGTTCTTTTTTTGCATATTTGCGGGAGCGGCGGCATAGGATATAGCGTACAAGCATTTCGCGGCGGAGCATTGGAGCATCGGAACATTGGAATAAATTACAATTAAATTTTGCGAATACCTTCATATTTTAGCGGCAATAATTTATAACAAGAGCGCTAAACATGGAGGAAGCTGTAAATGCAGTATAATAAAGTAGAGATCAGCGGGATAAACACTGCCGAGCTGAAACTATTGACCGAGGACGAAACAAAAGATCTGCTGCGCAGGACGAAAGAGGGCGACGAGCAAGCGCGCGAGAAGCTGATACAGGGCAATTTTCGATTGGTGCTGAGCGTGCTGCAAAAGTTCATCGGCAGGGGGGAATCGGCGGACGATCTATTTCAAGTCGGGGTGATCGGGCTGATAAAGGCAATCGACAATTTCAACATTGAGCTGAACGTGAAATTTTCGACCTATGGCGTGCCGATGATACTCGGCGAGGTGCGGCGCTACCTGCGCGACAACCAATCAGTGCGCGTGAGCCGTTCGATGAGGGACATGGCGTACAAGGCCATGCAGGCGAAGGAAAAGCTGACGGCGCAGAACCGCTGTGAACCGACCGTGGAGCAGATAGCGGCGGAGATAGGCGCGAAGCGCGCGGACGTAGTGATAGCACTGGAGTCGATAACCGACCCGGTATCGTTATTCGAGCCTATATACTCCGACTCGGGCGACACGCTGTACGTTATGGATCAGATCAGCGACCGCACCGACAGCAACGCCGCGCTAAACGAAATGCTGGTGAACGACGCAGTGAACAAGCTGCCCGAGCGCGAGCGGAACATTCTTGCACTGCGGTATTTGCAGGGCAAGACGCAGGTGGAGGTCGCAAAGGCGATAGGAATTTCGCAAGCGCAGGTATCGCGGCTGGAAAAAAGCGCGATAATGAACATCAAAAATCAGATAGAGGCGACGTGATCTGTATGGTAAAAAGACGGCTAATCTCAGCGGCGCTTGCGTACGCGCTCACGGCCTACGCGGCGGCGCTGATAATTTTTTCGGAGCAAACTGTAAGCGATATGCAGACGGCGCTGGCGCGCTGCATAAACGTGATGATTCCCTCGCTTTTCGCGTTCATGGCGATCTCAGATCTCATGATACGCAGCGGGGCGTACATATTTATATCAAAGCTGCTGACTCCCCTCGCGTGGATAACGGGGCTGCCGAAGCAGGCGATGTTTCCGCTGCTGATGGGCAACGTCGGCGGCTACCCCGTCGGCACGGCGGTGATATGCACGATGGTGGACAGCGGGCGCATCGACAAGAAAAGCGCGGCGCGGCTTGCGGGCTTTTGCTACAACGGCGGGCCTGCTTTTTTCAGCGGAGCGGTAGGGCTGGCGGTGTTCGGGTCTGCTAAAGTCGGGCTGATGATATTCGCGTCGATAATCGCGGGAAATCTGCTGAGCGCCGCGATACTCTCGCGCATATTCAAGATACGCTGCGAGGGACGCGCTGAAAAGTTCAAACTGAGCGGAGATATGCTCGCCGAAAGCGTTGAAACGGCGGGCAGAGGGCTTTTCAAGATCTGCTGTATGATACTCTTTTTCCAGACGGCGATAACGATACTGCGGTGCAGCGGCGCGATGAACGCGATAAGCGACAACGGGCTGAGAACGCTCGCGTATTCTCTGCTGGAGATCTCAAACCTTTCGGCGATGGAGGGGCTGCCCTACCGTTTACTGCCGCTGATAGCTGCTTCGGGTGCGCTGGGCGGGGTGTGCGTGATGATGCAGATAAAGACGATCATCGGCGGGCGGTTCAGTATGCTGCCATTTTTAGGCACGCGATGCGTGAGCGCGACATTCGCGGGAGTATTTTGCATGATATTTAGCAAGATATTTGGCGAAAATTACATAGC
>DBEZOM010000053.1:0-9952 GCA_048252855.1 Ruminococcus sp. | reverse complement strand
TTTATAATAGTATGTATATTATATCACAGCGCCGCCTAAAAATCAATACTTTCGCAAATTTATTCGCTTTTAGTTTTTACGAAAATCTTTAAGAAAACGAAAAATATTTCGCCCCATCTCGCAGCCCGCCGAGATGGGCGTATATGCCAATGTGTGCACGTTTTCCAGCCCAATGCGAAAAAATTTCATATGTTCGTACCAGTTTAGCAAAAAGCTCTTGACAACGGTGGGGGCTTGTGGTATAATATAGACAATATCGCAGTAAGGGTATCTCCCTAAGCGGTATATCCACACAAATCTAATTTATGTAAAGGAAAGTGTATTATGACAGAGCTTGAACGCGTAGATCAGGCGGTCGAGTACTTCCGCCGCTACGATCAGAAAAGATCTGCTATAAAGCAGAACCGCGAAAATCAGGAATATCTCAAAACTTATATACACGACGAAGACTACGTTGTAAAAAACTTTAACCTTAAAAGCAAGATCGCGAAGAACCTCGGCGTTACCATCGGCGCAGCGCTGATAGTGTTTTTACTGCTTTACCTCACCACGAAGATAATGCTCGTTGCTATAATAATCAGCGCGTTTATCCTCGTCGGCGGCGCGGCTTTCTTCATCTCGCTCCAGCACTACCGCTTCACCGCGGCTAAGCAGAAGCAGGTAGAGATAAACGAGGGCATCACCGAGCAGATAGAGATACTCAAAGCCCGCGAGCCGCAGCTTATACAGGATAAAGAGAACTTCCGCGCAGGTATAGAAAAGCGCGTGCCCTTTATGTCGGTAGACGACAGAAAATACATCGGCGAGATACGCAAGATGATAGAAACGGGCGACGCCGCCACCGCTGAGGAAGCTTCGGCTATGCTGGAGCAAAAGCTGCTGATGGATCAGTTTACCAACATCATGGAGCAGAGCGAGGAAAAGGTATACACCGCGGAGGAAAACAAAGAGCGCTTCGGCGACCCCCTCGAGCTTATCAAGAAAAAGCGCAAGCCGCTTTTCCGCAGAAAGCCGAAAGTTCAGAACGCTTAAAAGCGACACATCACAAAAAAATCAAGGCGACCGCTTGTCACGGCCGCCTTTTTTATATGCAGAAATTTTACGCGTTTTTTTGTGCAATTTTAACAATGTTCAAATATTTAAACTCGTTTTTTGAATGCCGAGCCTATCGCCGAAAAAACAGGTGCGGCGGCAGCGAAACTCAGCGATATTGCGAGCTGTTTCGCTGACATTTTCGTAAGCGAGAACACCGCCGCAAGCTGCGGTACAGCCATGCAGAGCGCCACGCACGCCGCCGACGAGAGCGCCGCCAGCACTACGAATTTTCCGCCGCGCAGACCCATCTGCAAAAGCGTTTTGTCCTCGCTGCGGCACTCGAAAACGTGTATGAGCTGCGAAAATACCAGCGTGAGCATCGCACCCGTGCGCGCCGCCGCCAAACCGCTCGGCAGCAGCAGGGTGAAGCAGGCGAGTGTGCAAAGGGCTATCGCCACGCCGCGCGCGACTATCTTCGTCATCAGACCGCCGCTGAAAAAGCTGTCCTCCTCGCGGCGGGGCGGCTTGCCCATAACGCCTTTTTCCGCAGGCTCTACCGAAAGCGCGGCGGCGGGCAGACCGTCCGTAACCAGATTTACCAACAAAAGCTGCGCGGGCACGAGCGCCATCGGCAGACCCATAAGTATCCCGCCAAGCATGGTGAGCACCTCGCCGATGTTGCAGGCTATTAGATAGCGGACGAATTTACGGATATTGGCGTATATCGTGCGCCCCTCGCGTACAGCGCTGACGAGCGTCGCGAAATTATCGTCCAGCAGTATCATATCCGCCGCCTGCTTTGTTACATCTGTACCGCTTATTCCCATTGAAACGCCGATCGAGGCTTCCTTTACGGCGGGCGCGTCGTTCACACCGTCGCCCGTCATAGCGCAGACCATGCCTTTTTGCTTGCAAGCGCGCACTATTCGCAGCTTGTGGGCGGGGGTGACGCGCGCGTAAACGGCTATCTCGCCTATCTGCTCGGCAAGCTCGGCGTCGGTCATTTCGTCAAGCTCGCTGCCGGTGAGTACGCGCTTTCTGCCCGTGAGAATGCCCGCCTCTTTCGCGATTGCGCAGGCGGTGAGCTTGTGGTCGCCGGTAATCATCACGGTGGATATTCCCGCGCGGCGGCACTCGCGAACGGCTTCGGCGGCCTGCGGGCGCAGCGGGTCAGACATTGCCGCCAGCCCCAAAAACACCGCCGTATCCCCCGCCGAACCGCATAGCGCTATCACGCGAAGCCCCTGCGCGGCGTACTCCTCGTTTTTACGCAGCAGAGCCGCCCGCGCGCTGTCCTCCAGCGGTACAGCCCCGCCGTCCTCAAAGCGGTGAGTGCACATCGCGATTATCTTCTCGGGCGCGCCCTTTGCGAACACCGCCTGCCTGCCCTCGCCGTCGCGGCAGGTCACGGACATATACTTGCTCTCGCTGTCGAATGGCTTTTCGCCGATACGCTCCATCGGCAGCTTTTCGAGGTCAACGCCCATATCTGTACAAAGCCGCAGCAGCGCGACCTCCGTCGGGTCGCCCTCAAAGCCCAACTTTTTGCGGCGGGCGCGGCGGTTTCGGCGGCAGGCGGGCGAATTATCAGTACACCTGCGGGCGTTGTTGCAGAGCGCGGCGCAGATAAGCAGTTCACGCAGAGCACCGCCCATGTCGGCATTTTGCGCATTTTCACCATTTCCAAAGTTTTCGGGAACGCCCTCGCTGTCGAAAGTCAGCTCGCGGGCGCGCTCGTCAAGTGTGTAAACGCGGCGAACAGCCATTTGATTTTGCGTGAGCGTGCCGGTCTTGTCGGTGCAGATGACGTTCGCACAGCCGAGCGTTTCGACCGAATGCAGCTTGTGCACCAGCGCGTTTTGTTTCAGCATACGCCGCACCGCGAGCGCAAGAGCGATGGTCACGGCGGCGGGCAGACCCTCGGGGATCGCGGCTATCGCGATGGTTACGGCGGTGAAGAACATATTCAGCACGTCCTCGCCACGGATAACGCCCGCTATAAAAACCAGCACGCAAACGCCCACGCATATCGCGGCAAGCGCTCTGCCAAGCTCGCCCAGTTTCTTTTGCAAGGGGGTCTGCTCGTCGGCGATCTCGGTCATCATTTGCGAGATCCTGCCCATCTGCGCCGTGCTGCCCAGCGCGACCGCCTCGCAGCGCGCCTTTCCCTTTAGCACCACTGTACCCATGTAGCCCATGTACGGCAAATTCAGCTCGCTTATCTGCTTTTCGCCGCGGTAGGCGCATTTTTCTATCGGCACATTTTCGCCCGTCAGCGCGGATTCGTCGCAGCAAAGCCCCGTTTGCGAGAGTATAACGCAGTCGCAGGGAAAACGCTCGCCCGCTTCGACCTCGAAAACATCGCCGCGCACCATATACGCCGCGGGCAGGATGGTAAGCTCGCCCTCGCGGTAAACGCGCGCCGTCGGGGCGGTAAGCTGCTCCATCTGCTCCAGCGTTTTTTCGCAGCGGTACTCTTGGATAAAGCCGAGCGCCGCGTTCATCACAACTATCACCATTATCGGCACAGCGTCGCGCCAGCCGCCTATCAGCACCGAGATGACCGCCGCTATCAGCAGTATCAGCACCATTACATCGTGAAACTGACCCGCGAAAATGCGCGCGGGGCTTATTTTTTTCTTTGCAGCAAAGCGGTTCTCGCCCTCAGCCTCCAGCAGGCGCGCCGCTTCCTCGTGGGTCAGCCCGATATTCTGCCGCTGAGCAATAACATTCGCCATTTTATCACACTCCATTTTCCTCTTGAACTGTTTGTCCCATACCTAACTATATGGGCGGCGCGGGGAAAATATGTGCAAAAAAAGTCCCCCCTGCGCATTGTCCGCGCAGAGGGGATTTTACAGGGAGGAGATCATTAGAAGTCACTTGTCATTTGATCTCTTGAGAAAAGCTTATTTATGGTTTTCTAGCGCCGCATCTCTTACAGAAATTGCTCTTGAAGAGATTTTCCTCGCCGCATTCGCATACCCAAGTATCGTTTTCGTCAGGCTCGGGCATAGACGCGGGCTGAGGGTTCTGAAAAGGCTGCATATTCGGCATATTTTGCATATTCTGCATATTCGGATAATAGCCGCCGTTAGGAACGTTGCCGTAATTTTTCGGAACGCCCATCTGCGCTTCCATCATCTTTCTTATAGCGCCGATATTAAGCGACACTTCGCATACCATCATTATCGCGGCGACCGAGATCACTGAAAGTATAACGCCGCCTACGATCACAGCAAGACCCAATCCATCGTCAGCAGTGTTCATTATAGCCAGACCTGTTACAACCGAGCCGATTATCATGATTATCATAAAGATCGTCGCAAGACCTTTTATGAGTTTAGTCCAAAACATTTATCAAGACCCCCCGAAAATTACTTCTTAGTCTTTTTAGTGACCATGATTATTCCGCCCGCGAGAACTGCCGCGATGGATACGCCTGCCGCAACGCCAGTAGCGGGGTTAGAGGTCTTGTCGCCCGAAGAGGAAGCCGCCGCGGAGGAGGTGGAAGTAGAGGTCGAGCCGCTTGAAGAACCGCTCTCGGTAGAAGAGGGGTCAGCGCTTACCGTGCTGTCAGAAGAGGGGTCGGGGTTGGAAACTTCGTCTAGGAGGACGTAGGCGAACTCGTGGTTCGCCGCATTTTCGCCCAGTGCATACTTGTGAGCGGCGCTGTCCTTATAGCAGTAGATGGTAACATCAAGGAACGAATCCGCATCGCTGCGATAGGTCGAAGTAAAAGCATAATCTCCTATCTTAGTAACGCTCTTTGGTATAGTGATCTTTTTCAGATTTATGCAGCTTGCGAAAGCACAGTTGCCTATCTCCGTAACGCCGTCCTCTATGTACACTTCTTCAAGCGCACTCGCGCAGGCGAAAGCTTCTTCGCCGATAGTCTTTACGCTTGCGGGCACGGTGATCTTCTTAACGGTGTTGTTTCCGCCGTCCAGCGGGCTGAAAATTCCGGAGCCGACAGCCGAAACGGTCTTGCCGTCTATCTTATCGGGGATAACAAGCTCTTCCGCTTGACCCGTGTAAGAAGTTATGGTGATAGTTCCGTCCTCGTTTTCGGTGTAGGTATAATCGGTGGTAACGGGGTCGGGGGTCGGGGTAGGCTCAGAACCTGCCTTTACAAACTCGCCGCTTTCCTCGTCATAAACTATCTCGTAATTCTCAGTTTCAGTTCCGCGCTCATCATAGTTGATGTAATAGAATTTTCCGTCGCGCTCATCTATCTTTCCATAATAATTATTATCGCTGGAGATCTTAAGCTCGTAAGCTTCGCCATCTCTTACTCCATATATTGCAAAGTGCAGATAGCCCTGATGGATATAGCTTACATTAACGACCTTTTTGCCGTTTCCGACATCGAGAGCGGTAAGTTTCGCAGCGCCTAATTTCATTAAAGAAACCTTTCCTTCGCTGTCGATATAGCGGGTCTCGCGAAGCGCCTCAGCACCGCCAAAGAACACGCCGAAGCCCTCTTTTTTGCCATCGCCGTCGAAATCATCGTATACCCATTCAACAAGCTCGTACTCTGAGCTGTCCTCAAGTTTCGCTTTCAGCTCTTCCTCAGTGTATTCAGAGGAGGAAGAATTCTTTGCAACAAACTGCGCGTTTTCAGCATCGTAAGCCAATTCTACCGGACCGTATTCATCTCCGTAGCTTCCTCTTGCATAGAACTTTGCATATAAGCCGCCATCTTCATTGCTTAAATGAGTTTCATAAATGTCAGTATCAAAATCAGGTGTCACACCTATCTTTACTTCAACAGGTTTGCCGTCGATCACGGTATAAGGAACGTCAGAAGATGTTCCTGCTCCGCCGAAAAATACGCCGGCAAAACTCTTGTCACCGCAAACAAAATTCGTAAAATTATTCGGCGCGTATCTGGAAGTATTTCTGTAAAACTCGGTTACTTCTCCATCGCTGCTTATGAATTTCAAAACACTATTGTAGCCTTTTACAGAGTCAACATACTCGTTGAACATAGCAAAGCCTTCGCTCTTTCCATCTCCGTCAAAGTCATTATAAAGCCAATCTGTAAGTTCATATTCCGCGCCTTCCTGAACCTTAGCCTTAAGCTCGTCCTCAGTATAAGCCGCCGCGCTCGCTGCTATAGCGCTGCTGTCTAAAAATGCACCGTCTGCCGCTGCGCCGAATACTATCGCCAGCGCCAGCAGGCCTGCTGCTATCTTTTTCATATCGTTTACCTCCATGATATTTTTTGAGCTACGCCAAAGCGCATTTCCCCATAATCTATTTTACCACATTTCGCGGCGACGCTCAATCGGCACGGCGCGTTTTTCATTACACTTTGCGGCTTTTCGTTACATTAAAGCAAAAAGCGCCCGCCTTTTACAGCGAACGCTTTGTTATATTTGTGATATTCTATCAAAGCTTTGCAAGCTTCGCGCACTGCGCCTTTACGGCAGGGTAGATCTCGTGGTAAAGCTGGTAGTAGCTCTCGTAAACGGGTACGTTTTCCTCGTTCGGCTGCTGCACCTTGTCGGTCGTTACTACCGCCTTGCAGGCCTCGGGTACTGAGGAGTACACGCCCGCGCCTGTCAGTGCAAGCAGCGCAACGCCCAGCGCGGGGCCTTCCTTAGATGCCACTGTCTTTACGGGGCAGTTGTACAGGTCGGCGAGCATCGAGCGCCAAAGGGGCGATGTTCCGCCGCCGCCGCAGGCCATCATGTCCGAAACGTTTATATCCATCTCGCGGAACACCTCTACGCAGTCGCGCAGCGAGTATGATACGCCCTCCAGCACGGCGCGCAGCATATGCTTTTTAGTGTGCATCGCCGAAAGTCCGAAGAACATTCCGCGTGCGTTCGGGTCGAGGTGCGGGGTCCTTTCGCCCATCAGATACGGCAGGTAGAGCAGTCTTTCAGCGCCCACGGGTACAGTAGCCGCTTCCTTGTCCATGAGGTAATATTCGTCAACGCCCATGTACTTTGCAGTTTCTTTCTCAGCCGCGCAGAAGTTATCTCTGAACCATTTCAGCGAAAGTCCCGCGCCCTGCGTTACGCCCATAACGTGCCATGCGTTCGGTACAGCCGCGCAGCAGGTGTGAACTCTGCCCTTCGGGTCGATGGCGATGTCGGAGGTGTGTGCAAATACTACGCCCGATGTGCCGATGGTGGTGAAAGCCTTGCCGTCCTCAGCTACGCCCGTGCCGATAGCCGCCGCAGCGTTGTCGCCCGCGCCGCCTACTACGATAGTGCCCGCGTTCAGCCCCGTAAGCTCGGCAGCCTTTGCGGTCAGCTTGCCCGTTACCTCGCAGGATTCGTACACCTTAGCCAGCATATCCATATCTATGCCCAGCGCCGAGCATACCTCGCTGCTCCAGCAGCGGTGCGGAACGTCGAGAAGCTGCATACCCGAAGCGTCGGATACCTCGGTAGCAAATTCGCCCGTCAGCACATATCTGAGGTAGTCCTTAGGCAGCAGTATGTGGCGGCATTTCTCGTATATCTCAGGCTCGTTGTTCTTTACCCAAAGTATTTTCGCGGCAGTCCAGCCGGTGAGCGCGGGGTTCGCTGTGATCTCTATCAGCTTTTCTCTGCCGAGCAGCTTGTTCATCTGCTCTACTTCCGCCTCGGTGCGCTGGTCGCACCAGATTATCGACTTGCGCAGCACCTTGCCCTCGCCGTCGAGCATTACAAGTCCGTGCATCTGACCCGAGATGCCTATGCCGATAACGTCGTTTTTGCTTACGCCGCTCTTGCCCATTACTGCCTGAATGGTGGTGAGCATAGCGTTCGCCCAGTCGGCGGGGTCTTGCTCAGCGTAGCCGTTTTTCGGCTGATACATGGGGTACTCTACGATGTGCGAAGCTATAACGCTGCCCTTTTCGTCAAAGAGCACGGTCTTGGTACCGCTGGTACCGCAGTCAACGCCTATTACATATGCCATTTTTACATTCTCCTTTATTTTACAGAATTAAATACTGTATTCGTTTACATGAATATTATAACATACGTTCGCGAAAAAATCAAGAGAAAAATTAAAAAAGGGAATCGCCGATAAAAGCGCTTCCCTTTCAAATTTATTCAGAAGTCAAAAGCTTCGGTGAAAATTCCCGTGCAAATTATTTGCCGAGTCTTTCCTCCAGCTTGTCGAGTTCCTTAACGAGAGCCTCAGGCACTCTTCCGCCCTTAGCAGCAATATCATCGTTGTAATATCTTCTCATCTCAGCGATCTCGTCCTTCCAGAGGTCCTTATCAACTGCAAGCAGCTCTTCAAGAGTCTTGTCGTCGATGTCCAGACCCTCGAGGTTGAGGTCTTCGGGCTTAGGCAGGTAACCGATAGCAGTTTCCTGAGCGCCTACGGTGCCTTCGCATCTCTTGATGATCCAGTCGAGAACTCTCATGTTGTCGCCGAAACCGGGCCAGATGAATTCGCCTTCGTCGTTCTTCTTGAACCAGTTTACGTTGAAGATCTTAGGAGCCTTGTCGCCGAGCTTTTCGCCCATCTCGAGCCAGTGAGCCCAGTAGTCGCCTACATTGTAGCCGATGAAAGGCTTCATAGCCATAGGATCGTGACGGAGAACGCCTACAGCACCGGTAGCAGCCGCGGTAGTTTCAGAAGAAACAGCCGAGCCCATGTAGGTACCGTGAGTCCAGTCGAAGGACTGATATACCAGCGGAGTGGTCTTAGCACGTCTGCCGCCGAAGATTATAGCGGAGATCGGCACGCCCTGAGGATTGTTGAACTCAGAAGAGATGCAGGGGCAGTTTTCAGCGGGAGCGGTGAAACGGCTGTTGGGATGAGCAAGCTTGTTGCCGGCAGCGGTGTACTCTACGCCGTTTACCTTTTCGCCCTTCCACTCAGTAGCGTTTACAGGAGGATTCTTATCCAGACCTTCCCACCAAGGAGTCATGGTGTCGTTGTTGATAGCAACGTTGGTGAATATAGCGTTCTTCTTAGTAGAAGCAAGCGCATTGTAGTTAGACTTAGCGTTAGTTCCGGGAGCTACGCCGAAGAATCCGTTTTCGGGGTTGATAGCGTAAAGTCTTCCGTCCTCACCCTGCTTCATCCAAGCGATGTCGTCGCCGACAGTCCAAACCTTGTAACCCTTTTCGGTGTAGCAAGCGGGAGGAATGAGCATTGCGAGGTTGGTCTTTCCGCAAGCGGAGGGGAATGCAGCGGTGATGTACTTAACTTCACCGTCGGGCTTCTCTACGCCGAGGATAAGCATATGCTCAGCCATCCAGCCCTCGTTCTTGCCCTGGAAGGAAGCGATTCTCAGTGCGAAGCACTTCTTGCCGAGCAGTACGTTTCCGCCGTAAGCAGAGTTGATAGACCAGATAGTGTTCTCTTCGGGGAAGTGAACGATGTATCTCTTTTCAGGGTCAACGTCAGCCTTAGAGTGCAGACCGCGAACGAAATCGTTAGAAGTATCGCCGAGGTTCTCGAAAGCCTTTTCGCCCATTCTGGTCATGATGTCCATATTGAGTACAACATAGATAGAGTCGGTCAGCTCTACGCCTACCTTAGCAAGAGGAGAACCGATGGGGCCCATGGAATAAGGGATAACGTACATGGTTCTGCCCTTCATAACGCCGTCGTACATGGGGGTCAGCATTGCCTTCATGTCAGCGGGAGCCATCCAGTTGTTAGTAGGGCCTGCGTCCTCTTCCTTTTCGGAGCAGATGAAAGTTCTGTCCTCTACGCGGGCTACGTCGTTCGGCAGAGTTCTGTGATACAGACAGCCGGGGTTCTCTTCCTGATTGAGCTTTATCATCTCGCCCGAAGCGATAGCCTCTTCTCTGAGAGCGTTGAGCTGCTCATCGCTGCCATCGATCCAAACTACCTTGTCAGGCTTGGTGAGAGCGATCATTTCGTCTACCCATGCGTTTACGTTAGGGTTCTTTGTAAGACTTGCCATAATTTTAAAAACTCCTCTCAAAAA
>DBEZOM010000052.1:0-8842 GCA_048252855.1 Ruminococcus sp. | reverse complement strand
GAAAAACACTAAAAAAAGATAATTTTTTCGTCAAAAGTTAACCTGAGTAAACTTAGTAAAACACGTCTTTTGGGGCTTGAAATCGCGGATGAAATATGTTATAATGTGAATATAAAATGAATTATGCACAATTATAGATTTTTGTCATATTTTCACTGAAAGGAGCGTGTATCACATGGAATTTATCGAAATAAAATGCCGCAATTGCGGGGCGTATATCAAGGCTCACGAGGGCGACACCCGCCTTACCTGCCGCTTCTGCGGGGCGCAGTATGTCCTGCGGCAGACCGAGGAGGAGAAAGCCGTGCGCAATATCGACTTCGGCGGGCGGGGAGCGCTTTTCCGTTCGTTCGTGCCGCCGAATTGGCGCTGGCAGGTCTTTGAGGATAATTCCTGCTCGTTCAGCGCGGCGGTGACTTACGGCCTTATCCTGCGCCGCCCGCCGCAAAATGACCAGTCGGCCGAGCTGCGCTTTTACCCCTACGCTTACTACAAAGATTACGCGCAGGGCACTATGATAACCGCGCCCGGCGTTTTCGGTCAGCAGGCGAGCGATTATTTCCTCGATGGCTGGTCTGGGCTGCGCTACCGCAAGCTCGTCAAGCCGCAGCAGTACGCTTACGAAAGGCTCACGGCGGTCTACGGCAGGCTCGACGACATTCGCGTTATACCTTTAGATAATGCGCCCCTAGCCCAACGCGCGCAGGATTTCGCTCAGCAAACTTCGCAAAAGCTCGGCAAGCCCGCGCAGGTCTCGCCGCACAAATTCAAGATAACTTTTAGTCAGGGCGGCGCGCAGTTCAGCGGCTTTTTCGCGACTATTTTCTGCTACCTGCCCGTTAGCCGGCAACAACAGCAGCGCGGCGGCGGATTTTTAGATATGCTCTCGGGCTTCGGCATGGGGCTTATGCCGCTAACGCAGAAAAATGGCGAGCCTGATTGGGGCAGGGCTTTTGACATAATGCTCATCTCGCGCGGCTGCGACGAGGCGGAGATGGAGCGCATTTTCGAGCGTTTTATGGCTGAGATACAGTATGGCCCGCTCTACTTCGCGCTCGAACAGCAGGAGCTTCAAAACGTCGCGCAGGTGCAGCAGAACGGCGCTATGCAGCGTCAGCAGATGGCTATAAACGCCTCTCAGCGCGTTTCGAAGACCCTCTCGCAGACCAGCGACATTGTAAATTCCGCCTGCGCCGACCACGCCCGCGCCGTTGACCGCATGATAGATAATTCCACGCAGGGCATACGCGGCGTGGATAATTTCACCGACTCGAGCGGCGCGCGCTACGAAGCCGACGTGCGCTACGACCATATCTACCGCAGGGGAGATACTTTCGTAGGCAGTACCGACGGCGGGCTTGAGCTTGGCCCCGACTGGGAAGAGCTGAAACGCGGCTGATAGTCTGTCGCAGTCTGTCACAGAATTTTCAGATAAAAAATTCGCTCGGGGGGTTGAAAAATCTTTTGATATGGGTTATAATAAGAGTTAAGAGGTATACATTATGTATCCCCGAGAGGAGTTGAATTTTCATGGATTTCAAAGTTACAGAAGATACCATTATCGGCGACATCATGGACGCTGATGAAACTACTGCGGAATATTTTCTCGAAATGGGTATGCACTGCCTTTTCTGCCCTTCGTCGCGCGGCGAGACCGTAGCGCAGGCTTGCGAGGTACACGGCGTAGACCCTAAGGAGCTTATCGCAAAGCTCAACGCGCATTTTGCAGGCTGATCTTAGTACAGCACAGCCGGTGCGCGTATCGCAAAGTCAAATTTGCAGATCATACGGAGGCGCTTGTTGCATTAGGCGTCTCCGCATTTTTATAGATTGGAAAGATCATTGATGATATTCAAGCTGGAAAATAAAAGACTGGCGCTCTGCGCCGAAATGCTGGCGGAAAGCGATGTCAATCCCGCCCCGCGCATAGCCACCGATATTGGCGCAGACCACGGCTACCTTGCCTGCGCGTTGGTAGAGAGCGGTGTTTGCGAGCGCGCCATCGCCGCAGATATAAACCATCAGCCGCTAAGCTCCGCCATCGAGCACATCGCCCAAAGCGGGCTTGCAGATAAGATAGATGCCGTGCTTTCCGACGGTCTGGAAAACGTCCCGCAGGAGGGCGTTACAGACGTGATATGCGCGGGCATGGGCGGCGAGCTGATAGCCGCTATACTTTCGCGCGGCGAGTGGCAGAAGCAGTTGCGCGGGTGCACGCTGATACTTCAGCCGATGACCAAGGCGTACGAGCTGCGCCGTTGGCTTTTTGCAAACGGCTGGCATATCATGCGCGAGCGCGCCTGCCGCGACGGAAAATTCGTCTACTCGGTGATGGCTGCGCATTACGCGCCCGAGCTTATAGACTACCCCTGCGACGGCAGGTATCTTACGGCGGGCAGATTAGACCCCCGCGAGCCTTACAGCGCGGAGTACATATCTACCGCGGCGCAGCGCATGAAAAAAGCGGCGCTCGGCAGGCTCAGCGCTAAAAACGGCGATACCGCGCAGGCGGAGGATATGCTGCGGCTGGCGGAACAGCTTATGAAAGAGATAGGTGAGTAAAATGGCAACAGTTGGAGAAATTTACGATTATATAGATACATTCGCGCCCTTTTCGCAGCAGCAGAGCTACGATAACAGCGGCATATGCGTCGGCGGCAGGGATATGCCCGTGAAAAAAGTGCTAACGGCGCTTGATATTACGAAAGCGGTGGCTGAGGAGGCGGAGCGCGGCGGCTTTCAGCTGGTCATCTCGCACCACCCCGTCATCTTCCGCCCGCTGAAATGCTTGACGGCGGAGCTGCCCGCGGTCGCCCTCGCGAACAGAGGCATCGCGGCTATCTGCGCGCACACCAGCTTCGACTCGGCGCAGGGCGGCATGAACGATCTGCTTGCGCAAAAGCTTGGCTTAAAGACCCTGCAAACGCTCGCTTACGAGGAGGGCAAGCCCATCGGCTATGTGTGCACGGCGGCTTTTGAAACATCGGCGGCGCACCTCGCTTCGCAGTGCAAAAAGCGCCTTGGCTGCAAGGTAGTCCGCTACACCGAAACGTCCGCGAGCATCGCGAAGATAGGCATATGCTCGGGCAGCGGCGGAGGACTCTGGCGCGCGGCGGCTGCGGCTGGCTGTCAGGCTATGGTGACGGGCGATGTGAAGCACAGCGATTTTGTAGAGGCGGCTGACAACGGCTTTTGCCTTATCGACGCGGGGCATTTTTACACCGAGAATATCTTCCACGCCGCGCTTGCGGAAAAGCTGGCGGAGGAGTTTCCCGAACTGGTGATAGAGCGCTCGAAAGCCTTCACCGACCCCGTAAGCGTTATCTGAACGAAAGGAAGTGGCTGTAAATGGCACTTGACGGAATATACCTTAGCCTGGTGCGAAAAGAGCTTTCGCCGCTCATCGGCGGCAGGGTGGATAAAATACACCAGCCCACTAAGGAAGAACTGATAATAGGCATACGCACGCGCGAGGGCGGTTACAGACTGCTGCTCAACAGCGCCGCGGGCACGGCGCGCGTACACGTCACTCGCGAGAATATAGAGAACCCCAAGACCCCGCCGATGTTCTGTATGCTCATGCGCAAGCGCCTTTCATCGGGCAAGCTGGTAGACATACGGCAGGACGGCTTTGAGAGAATACTGTATTTCGATTTCTACTCGGCGAACGAGCTGGGCGATATTGAGCGGCTGACCATCGCGGCGGAGATAATGGGCAGGCGCTCGAACATAATTTTGATAGACGGCGAGGGCAAGATGATCGACAGCATAAAGCGCGTTAATCCCGAGATGTCCTCGGTGCGCCCCGTGCTGCCCGGCATGGCTTACACACTGCCGCCGAAAAGCCCGCGCGCTAATTTGGAAGAGCTGGACTTCGGCGTACTGCGCAAAATGCTCGCGATGTATGAGCGCAAGCGGCTCTCGAACGCGCTGGTGCAGACGCTCGAGGGCATATCGCCCGTTTTCGCTGACGAAGCCGTTTGGCGTGCCTGCGGCGAGGACAAAGCGGTCTGCGATGTTAGCGAGGAGGAATTTGCGCGGCTTGAAAATTGGCTGAAAGCCGAGTCGGAAAAACTGCGCGGCGGCGTGCACCGCTACATCACCCTCTCGGACGAAGAGGGCAGGCTGAAAGATTTCTGCTTTACCGATATAGCGCACTTCGGCTCGCTCATGCAGATAAAGGAGCACGAGAGCGCCTGCGAACTGCTTGATAGCTTCTACTCTCAGCGCGGCAGGCTCGACCGCATAAAGCAAAAGGCTCAGGATCTCTTCCGCCTGCTGACATCGCTTTCAGAGCGCACCGCCCGCCGCACGGCAAATCAGCGGCAGGAGCTTGCCGAGTGCGCCGACCGCGAGAGCCTGAAAATAAAGGGCGACCTGATAATGACAAACCTATACGCCGTGCAGAAAGGCATGACTTCGCTGCGCTGCGAGAACTTTTACAGCGAGCAGGGCGGGGAGATAGAGATACCCCTAGACCCGCGCCTTACTCCCTCGCAGAACGCTCAGCGGTATTACAAAGAGTACAAAAAAGCGGACACCGCGGAGAAAAAGCTCGTCGAGCTGATAGCGCAGGGCGAGCGCGAGCAGCAGTATATCGACTCGGTGCTCGATTCGCTCACTAGGGCTGACTCTGAGGCGGATATATCGCAGCTTCGCGAAGAGCTTGCCGAGCAGGGCTACATCAAAAAGCGTTCGCTGAAAGCTAAGACTATGAAGTCGCTGCCGCCGCTGAAATTCGTTTCCGATGACGGCTACACGATATTGGTCGGCAGGCACAACCGCCAAAACGACCGCCTGACGCTGAAAGATTCGCAGAAGAGCGATATTTGGCTGCACACGCAGAACATCACAGGTTCGCACACGGTGATATGCACAAACGGCACCGAGCCGCCATTCTCGACGATAGAGCAGGCGGCGCGCATAGCGGCTTACCACTCAAAAGCGCGCGAAAGCTCGCAGGTGCCGGTGGATTACACGCTGATAAAGTACGTCAAAAAGCCGGTCGGCGCAAAGCCCGGCATGGTGATATTCACAAATCAGAAAACGCTGTACGTCAAGCCCGACGCGGCAGAGGCGGAGCGGCTGAAAAAATAAGGAGCGTGAAAGCGTATGAGGATACTTTTAGCAGAGGACGAGCGCGAGCTTTCAAACGCGCTGACGGCTATCTTAAAGCACAATAATTACTCGGTAGACGCTGTTTACAACGGCGCGGACGCGCTCGACTACGCGCTTGCCGCCGAGTACGACGCTATAATAATGGACATAATGATGCCGAAAATGAGCGGGCTTGAGGCGCTGAAAAGGCTGCGTGCGGAAAAGTGCAGCGTGCCCGTGCTGCTGCTGACGGCAAAAAGCGAGCTTGAGGATAAAGTAACGGGCCTTGACGCGGGCGCGGACGATTACCTTACTAAGCCTTTCGCGATGAGCGAGCTGCTCGCCAGACTTCGCGCCATGACTCGCCGCTCGGCAGACTACGCCCCCGAAGAGCTGAGATTCGGCAACGTCACCCTCAGCCGCGCGACTTTTGAGATGAGCACCCCGCAGGGCGCTGTACGGCTGGGCAACAAGGAATTTCAGATGATGGAGTACATGATGAAAAATCCTAATATGCTCATCTCTACCGAAAAATTCATGGAGCGCATATGGGGCTGCGACACCGATACCGAGATAAACGTGGTGTGGGTCTACATATCCTACCTGCGCAAAAAGCTGCGGTCTATCGGCGCGAACGTTGCTATAAACGCGGCTAGGGGCGCGGGCTATTCGCTCGCGGTGGAAAATGCTTAGGCGGCTTAGCGTTAAGTTCTCCGCCGCCGCCATCGCCGTGATATTCTGCGTGGAACTGCTCATGACGGGGCTTATCAACGGGCTGAACATCTACTACACCATCTCAGAGGTGGACGAGATAGTTGACAGCATACTGGAGAACAAGGGCAAGATGCCCGAAAATTTCGCCCCGCGCGAGCCGAAAAAGGACGACGGGCGGCGCTTCGGCGAGCTGCGTTACAGCACCCGCTACTTCACCGTGATGATAAACTCATCGGGCGAGGCGGATTTCATCGACACGGGGCATATCTCTACCGTGACGAGCGAGCAGGCGCAGGAGATGGGCTTAGCGGCGGCGAAGCTTGATAAAAAACGCGGCTTTTACAGCGGCTACGATTTCCGCTACGCTATAAACGATGTGCCGAACGGCGGGAAAATGCTGGTCTTTTACGATTTCAGCGAAAAGTCCGCTTCGCTGGAGCGTATGCTCGAGATCTCGGCGGCGATAGCTGCGGCGCTTTTGGCGCTCTCGGCACTGCTCATCGCCCTCTACTCAAAGCGCGCGGTGCGCCCCGTTATCGAAAGCATCGAGAGCCAGCGCAGGTTCATCACCGACGCGGGGCACGAGCTGAAAACGCCGCTCGCCGTGATACGCGCCGACGCCGAAGTGATAGAGCTTACGGGCGGCGAGAACGAGTGGACGAAGAGCATACTTAATCAGACCGACAGGCTGAGCGAACTGCTCTCGCAGCTTCTGACGCTTACAAAATCGCAGGAAAATCTGCAAAGCAGCTTCGCGGAATTTTCGCTGAGCGAGGCGGTGGAGCAGGCGGCGCAGGGCTTTAAGCCGCTCTTCGCTTCAAAATCGCTGCCATTTGAGATAAACGTAGCCGAGGGTCTGGCGCTTTTCGGCAGCGAAACGCTGGTGCGCGAGCTTGTTTCGATATTGCTCGAGAACGCTTCAAAATACTCCTCGGCGGGCGAAACCGTCAGCCTTACCCTTGCGCAGACGGGCGGAAAGGCGGAGCTTAAAGCCGTGAATTTCTGCGACGACCCGCCGCAGGGCGATACCCGCCTGCTGTTTGAGCGCTTTTACCGCGCTGATTCATCGCGCACCCGCGAAACGGGCGGCAGCGGCATAGGGCTTTCGATAGCCCGCTCGATAGCCGACGCGCACAAGGCTAAGATAAGCTGCAAAGTCGATGGCAAGCGCGTTGAATTTTGCGTGAGATTTCCTAAAGTGTACAAAAAAACGGACTGATGCACAAAAAAGACCGAAGCTCTTTTTATCGAGCTTCGGTCTTTATATTTTACAGATATTTGCAGATTACATCTTGAAGTGCACGGGCATACCGTTCTTCATCGCGATGTTCACCTCGCCCTGAATGAGCGGCAGGAAGTACTTTATCGCTTCGTCGGAAACTTGGTTGCCCTCGGCGGTGAACCACTTCGCGGGGAAGAATTTTTCCTGATTTGCCATCAGCGCGGTGTCGGCACTCTCGATGGTTACAACGTACGGTTTGTCGGATATGCGGCGGAAGATCATGGTGACGCCGCTCTCGCCCGCCATCGCGCACTTTACCGCCTCAGAGCCTATCTGCTCCGCCTCGTCGATGTCGGTCTTTGAACAGATGTGGCTCGAGCAGCGCTGCATTACGTTCAGCTCTATCGAGCGCACCTTGCAGCCTATCTGCTCGCGGACGAGCTGTTCCAGCGCCTTGCCCACGCCCGAGAGGTACTTGTGGCCGAAATTGTCGGTAACGCCGCTGCGCGCGCCCTCGTCCTCCAGCTCTATGCCCTCGGAAACGGCGACTATAACAGCCTTGTGCTTAGCACGCTCGGCACGAACGTCCTCGAGGAAGCGCTCTGCCGAAAAATCGCTCTCGGGCAGGTAGATGAGGTGCGGCGCTATCTCGTCATTCGCGCGCAGCACGCAGGTCGAGGCGGTCAGCCAGCCCGCGTGCCTGCCCATTATCTCGATTATCGTTACCGAGTCGATGGAGTATACCGAGCTGTCGCGGATTATCTCCTGCACGGTGGCGGTGACGTACTTCGCCGCCGAGCCGAAGCCGGGGGTGTGGTCGGTAACGGGCAGGTCGTTGTCGATGGTCTTCGGCACGCCGACGAATGAGATCTTAGAGCCTATCTTTTCCGCGTACTGCGAAAGCTTGTGCACAGTGTCCATAGAGTCGTTTCCGCCGATGTAGAAAAAAGCCTCTATGCGGTGCTTTTCAAGGCACTCGAATATCTTTTTGTAGAGCGCTTCCGCGTCCTCGCCGCCCGGCTCGGGCAGTTTGCGGCGGCATGAACCCAGCACGGTTGATGGCGTCTGGCGCAGCAGCTCCATATCCTCGTTGGTGCGAATTATGCGCTTGAGGTCTACGAGGTCGTCGCCGATAATGCCTTCGATGCCGTTTCGCGAGCCGAAAACCGCGTCGATCTCGGGAGTTTTGAGCGCCTGCTTGAAAACGCCGACCAGCGAAGCGTTTATAGCGCAGGTAGGGCCGCCTGACTGTGCAACTGCAATATTCATATTATTATATCCTTTCGTTTTTTACTGTTGTACTTATAGTATATCACAACGCCCGCCTTTATTCAAGCGTTAAAAGTGCCGATTTTCCCCGCAAATATCGGCGGCGGATAAGTAGATGTTACAAAAATCGTTTACATTTCGGCGCGTATCGGGCTAATTTGCATGAAATTAAAATAAGCTATTGCAAAAATATTCGCCTTGTGCTATAATTGATATATGCAGATATTTTGCTGATATATAGCCGCGATGGTTTGAAAGGCGCGTAATTGCTGACCGAGTAGATCAATAGGGAAGTCGGTTTGAGTCCGACGCAACCGCCATTACTGTATTAGACGCCGAAGCCGACGGAGTGCGCAGCTTTTTATAAGCGCGCGGTCATTGTTCGCATACCGCGAATGAGAAGACTTTTCCGCCGTGCCGAGTCTTGAGCCAGGAGACCTGCCGCGCGGCGATGGATCAACGCTTTTTGGGCAATGGGAAAAGCGCGGGCCAGCGTATCGCTTTTTTGCAGATAAAAATGTTTTTTGAGGTCGCGCTCGT
>DBEZOM010000051.1:0-13654 GCA_048252855.1 Ruminococcus sp. | reverse complement strand
TTTTTTTAAAGAAAGGACAGATAGTTTATGAGAAAGACAAAGATAGTATGTACCGTAGGCCCTGCTACCGAGGACGAAAACACCCTGCGCGAGCTTATGAAATCGGGCATGGACGTTGCACGCTTCAACTTTTCGCACTGCAATTACGAAGTGGACGAAAAGCGCTTTCACATGGTGCGCAGGCTCTCTGACGAGCTGGGTCTGCACGTTGCTACCATGCTTGATACCAAAGGCCCTGAGATACGCCTGAAAGAGTTTGAAGAGCACAAGCCCGTAATGCTTGCAGACGGCGATACTTTCACCCTTACCACCCGCGAGGTAGTCGGCAATAAGGATATATGCTCGGTAAGCTTCGACGGTTTGCCGAAAGACGTTTCCGCCGGCACGCGCATTCTCATAAACGACGGACTTATAGAAATGTCGGTAGAGTCGGTGACAAAGACCGACGTAGTATGTAAAGTAGTCCACGGCGGCGAGGTAAAAGACCACAAGGGCATAAACGTCCCCGGCGTAAAGCTTTCCATGCCCTACATCTCCGACGCGGATATGAGCGACCTTCAGTTCGGCGCTAAGCTGGGCTTTGATTTTATCGCGGCTTCGTTCGTGCGCTCTGGCGCTGACGTTATCTACCTGCGCAAGTTCACTCAGGCGCTGGGCTGGAACCATGTACGCATCATCGCGAAGATAGAAAACAGCGACGGCGTAGAGAATATCGACGAGATACTCGAGGCGGCCGACGGCATAATGGTAGCGCGCGGCGATATGGGCGTAGAGATACCCTTTGAGCAGATACCCGCTATACAGAAAGAGCTGATACATAAGGCTTACAACGCCGGCAAGCAGGTAATTACCGCTACCCAGATGCTCGAGTCGATGATACTCAACCCCCGCCCCACCCGTGCCGAGATAACCGACGTTGCCAACGCTATTTACGACGGCACATCGGCGATAATGCTTTCGGGCGAGACCGCCGCTGGCAAGTACCCGATAGACGCTGTAAAGACAATGGCGCTGATAGCGGAAACTACCGAAAAGAATACCAACTACAAGAAGCTTTTTGAGATACATTCCGAAAACGACGAGTACTTTTGCCACGAAGTTACCGAGGCTATCTCGCACGCTACCGTTACCACCGCGCACGACCTTGACGCGGCGGCGATAATCACCGTTACTAAGGGCGGCACTACCGCGCGCAGGCTCTCGAAATTCCGTCCCGAGTGCCCGATAATAGCGCTGACCACCAGCGAGCTTACCGCCCGCCAGATGAATATGTCATGGGGTCTTGTTCCCGGAATAGTAGAGGAAGAGTCGGACACCGATAAGCTTATCGACGTAGCCATCAAGAAGTCGATAAATATGGGTCTGCTGAAGCACGGCGACCTCGTGGTAGTTACCGCAGGCGTGCCGCTCGGCGTAAGCGGAAACACCAATATGATGAGAGTAGAAACAGTTGACTAATATCATATGACATAAAGCGAGCGGCAGACTTTTGGCAGGCGGGAAGTCCTGCGCGGGGGTCTGCCGCTTTTGTATTACGTTTCGTGGAAAGGCAGGTTTTGAAATATCATGCAGCAGATACTTGAACGCAGCGTGGTGTATGTGAAAGGGGTAGGGCCAAAGCGCGCCGAACTTTTTGAAAAGGTGGGCGTATCCACCGTTTACGACCTGCTGCAATATTGCCCGCGCGACTACATCGACTTATCCGCGCCTTGCGAGATAAAAAACGCGCAGGGCGATGACCCGCTTGTGATACGCGCGCGAGTTGTGAAAAAAATGCCGCCCGCCCGCATACGCAAGGGGCTGACGGTCTGCAAAGCCGTTTTTACCGACGATACCGAGGATATTACCGTTACCCTCTACAATCAGGAGTACCTTTTCGCGAGCCTGAAAGAGGGCGAGGACTACATACTTTACGGCAAGGTAACGGGCAATATGGTTCGCCGCGAGATGAATTCGCCGATGGTGTTTTCCGCCGCCTCGCCCGACCTTATCCTGCCCGTTTACCCGCTTACCGAGGGGCTTTCGCAGAACATTATCCGCAAGGCTGTACGCGGTGCGCTCGATTTGGTGCTCGGCGAGGTGGAGGACATAATGCCGCAGTATGTGCGCGACAGCTGCCGTATGTGCAGTCTGGCCTGCGCTTGGGAAAACATACATTTCCCGAAAAGTCTTTACGGCGCTCACGAAGCCCGCAGGCGGCTGATATTTGACGAACTGCTGATACATTCGCTCGCGATAGCTTATCAGAGGCAGAACGAGGATTCGGATTCAAATTACATTATGCAGGCTCAGCCGCTGGAGGAATTTACCTCGGCGCTGCCTTTCACGCTTACAAAAACTCAGCTTCGTTCGCTTACCGACTGCACGGTGGCTATGCGCGGCGCGCACCGCATGAACAGGCTGATACAGGGCGACGTAGGCTGCGGCAAGACGGTAGTAGCGGCGGGTGCGGCGTGGTTCGCTTACAAAAACGGCTATCAGTCATGCGTAATGGCGCCTACCGAGATACTCGCGGCGCAGCATTACAAGACTTTCAAGAACCTGCTCGAGCCGCTCGGCGTAAGGGTGGCGCTGCTTACAGGCTCGCTCACGCCGAAAAATAAGCGCGTGCTGAAAGAGCAGATAGCCGCGGGCGAATTTGACGTAATAGTCGGCACACACGCGCTTTTTTCCGAGAGCACCCATTTCAGCGACTTGGCGCTTGTCATCACCGACGAGCAGCACCGCTTCGGCGTGGAACAGCGTGCGGCGCTTTCGGCTAAGGGGCGCAATCCGCACCGCCTTGTAATGAGCGCTACGCCGATACCCCGCACCCTGGCGCTGATACTTTACGGCGACCTCGATATTTCCGTGATAAACGAGCTGCCCGCGGGCAGAAAGCCGATCTCTACCTACGCCGTTACGGGCAAAATGCGCGAGCGGGCTTTCGGCTTCGTGAAAAAGCAGCTGGAGATGGGGCGGCAGGGCTACGTTGTATGCCCGATGATAGACGAGAGCGAGAGCGACTTGAACGACGTTACAAGCTACTCGCAAAAACTCGCGCAGGGGGCGTTCGCCGATTACAAGGTCGGCTTGCTGCACGGCAGAATGTCGGCGGCGGAGAAGGAAGAGGTAATGAACGGCTTCAAGCGCGGCGAGATAGACCTGCTTGTCGCGACCACGGTAGTAGAGGTAGGCGTAGACGTGCCGAACGCTACCGTTATGGTGATAGAAAACGCCGATAGGTTCGGGCTTTCGCAGCTCCACCAGCTTCGCGGCAGAGTCGGCAGAGGCGAGTGGGAGTCTTTCTGCATACTGATAACCGACAATACCTCGCCCGAATGTGTGCAGCGAATGAAGATAATCAGCAAGACCTCAGACGGCTTTAAGATAGCCGAGGAGGACTTGAAACTGCGCGGCCCGGGCGACTTTTTCGGCACTCACCAGCACGGTCTGCCCGCGTTCAAGCTTGCCGACCTAACGCGCGATATGCAGCTTCTTCAGACCGCTCAGCAGATGTCGAAGAGCATAATCGAGAGCGACCCGCAGCTAAAACGCGCCGACCACCGCATAATGCGCGAACTTACTCAGCGGCTGATGCAGCGCGGCGCTGAGATGACCTGATGACCTGACGATATAAATTACAGCATACAAAAAGCGCATGGCTTGCGAAAAAGTCATGCGCTTTAGTTATTTTTATCAGTCTAGCTTTATAGCCTTGAGTATCTCTATCAGCGAATTGCTGCGCAGGTCTACGCCCGTAAGCGGCTTCTGCTCGGCGGTGTAGCCCGCCTTGCCGCCGTCGGTGAACACCACAAGGCACTCGGCGTTTGAGAACATATGCTCTATATGGTCGATGTCGCTTTTGGCTTCAAACATGAATATCGGGTACTGCTGGCTGCGCACCGTTTCGGTCTTGTAGTCGAAAACAAGCTTCTGCGCCGCTTTGTCCACCCAGGGCGGGGCGTAAAGTATAGCGGCTATCGCGCCCGTTTCGGCCATTTCGTCCACCGCGCTGCCCGAGAGTATCCGGTTTAGATTATTCGGGCCGTACTCGTAATGCAGGCAGGTTATGCAGCCCGCCGCGCGCATCTCCGCTACCTTTTCACGGCTGAGGTCGGTGCTGGGGTCGAAGCGCACTGAGGTCATTAGATTGTTCAGCTCGCTGGTGCGGCTTATCACCTCGCGCGTTAGGCGGCGGGGGTTGACGAAGTACATGAAAGCGCACTCGCTGAACTGCTCCGCCATATCAAGCAGGTCGGGGTAATTATCGCTCGAGCATATCAGAACGTAGATGTATATGCCAAGCTCCATGCCCTGACGAATGGTCTTTGAGATGTCCTCTACCGTCAGCGCGTCGGGTGCGGAGCTTACGTTGAAAGCGAGCAGAAAAGGTATGTGGCAGCCCAGCCGCGCCTGATTTTCGCGGATCTTGCGCGCGCCGTATGTGCAGCCGTTGTAGCCGAAATTTATACCGTAAGCGGCAAGCTTTTCGTGGTCTATTTCGTTGACTATATTTTCAGCCAAGCGGAAATAGGCGCTGTTGTCGCTTGAAAGATACGATTGAGTTATCTGCAAAAAATACTGCTGATTGCTGCCGTCGGCAAAATTCAGCCCCAGGTCTACCAGATTTCTAACGCTGCGCTTAGGGTCGCGCTGAACGTCTGCCAGCGCTTTTTTTATAGTTGTTCGTATAAGAGCTTTTGTTATCTTATCGTTATTAAAGCCAAATTCCACGGTTCGGATACCTCCTGAAAAAACGGAACGGTTTTTTATCTCTTACATTTATTATAACAGATATTCACCGTCAATGCAAATCACACTTGACGAGTTTTGTCCGAAAACACTTTATTCATAATACCACACATATCACATTCTGTCAACAATGATACGACATTTTTTTCGCTCGGGGCATTATATAATTAAATTACCAAGCTTTGTTTCACAAGTTACTGTATTTTAATTCTAAGGATGTGTAAGGTCATGCTCAAATTCAAGTCAAAACAAGCGGCTCTCTGCGACGAAGCAGCGCCGCGCTCCGCCCGCTCGTTCCTGCTGAGGTGCGCCGCCGCGGCAGGGGTCTGCTTTCTTGCTTCGTTCGGAAATATGGTGGGCTTTCCCAGCTTTATGAACGTCGCCTGCGCCGTTATCGCGGGCAGGTTCAGCCCTGCGGCATTCATCGGCGCGCTGCTCTCATACGCCGTGCAGGGCAGGCTCGCGGAGTCGGCTATACAGATAGCTGCGATAGCCGTGTGCGCCGCCGTAAATTTCTTTTTCCCCGCCTACTCTAAAAACGGCGACCCGATACGCCTTTCGCTTTTCACCGCCGCCGTAACGCTTTTGCTCAGCGGGGTAAGCAGCGCCGTCAGCCCCGATGGTTTCCTTGTTTCCATGCGTATAATAAGCTCGCTGATGTGCGCCTGCGTGGTGTACGCCGCGGCTTTCGTTATCGAACGTGCGCGCAGCGGCGAGCCCGTGCGCCTTTGCGGGCTGACCGCCGTCTACTGCGCCATGCTCTACATAGCCGCGATAGCCACCCTCTCCTCCTGCCAGCTCGGTATTTTCAACATCGGCAGAGTGTGCGCCTGCGCCGCCATACCCGCCGCCGCGAAAAAGCGCAGGGCTGCGGGCGGTGCGGTTATGGGCGCGCTCACCGCCGTTTCGGTAACGCTTTGCAGCTCTACGCTTTCGGTGAACACCATGCTGCTCGCTGCCGCAGGGCTTATCTGCTCGGCTTTCTGCGACCTCGGCTGCGTTGCCGCCGCGCTCTCGTTCATGATCTCCGCAAGCGCCGCCCTCGCCGCCGCGGGGCTGAACAGCGATACTTTCCATATGCTCGCCGATATAATCGCAGGCTCGGTGATATTCGCCGCAATGCCGCGCTCGCTGCCATACACGCTTATGTCGCGCTTTGTGATACTGAACAGCCCGTCTGACACGGCGGGGCAGACCGCTTCATCGCGGTTGACTTTCGCCTCTATGACGATAAACGATATTCGGGACAAGCTCGCGGCGGTATCGCAGACGGTGGAGAACCGCTCGGAAAGCGTAACGCTCGAAGACCGCGTTGCCGAAGCCGCCTGCCGCCGCTGCCGACTTTGCGACGAGTGCCGCAGAAACGGCTGTATGAACAATATGCTGAGTTACTGCCGCGGCGAACTGCCCGAAGCGGTGGGCTGCGTGCGCGCCGCCGAGCTTACCGAGATAATCATGCGTTGCCGCGAAGAGCAGCTTGCCGACCGTGCCGAGGCGGTGCGGCTGAAAGAGATGCGCGGATTTTTGCAGGAGCAGCTAGGCTCTATGACCGATATTCTCGGCGACCTTTCATGTCGTCTTTCACGCCGCCGCGAGGTGGACGCTCGCCTTTCCGCCGCGGCGAAAAGCTATTTCGAGCGGCAGGGATTTAAGGGCGTGCGCGCCTGCGTTTACACCGATGAGAACTGCTGCCGCCGCGCCGAGATATACCTTACGGGTAAATTTGAGAAGGACGCTTTGCAGATAACTGCGGGGCTTTGCCGCGCGCTCGACTGCGACCTTGACCTGCCGGGCGTGACCTCTGCCGATAGGATAACCAAGCTGGAGTTTGACGAAACGCCGCCTTTTAAGGCTGAATTCGGCTGCTACACGGCGCTCGGCAGCGGCTCTTGCTGCTCGGGCGATACGCTCGAAACGGTGGATTGCTCGGCGGGGGAGCGGTATGTGCTGCTCTCAGACGGCATGGGCTCGGGCAAACGCGCGCGGCTGGATTCGGCTATGTCGGTGAATTTAGCGGCGCATATGCTGCGCTCGGGGCTTTCGATGTCCACCGCCCAGCGCATGATAAATTCAGTTATGCGGGTGAAAGATTGGGAAGAAAGCTTCGCCACGCTCGATTTCCTGCGGCTAGACCTCTTTTCGGGCAGGGCGGAGTTTCTCAAATCGGGCGCAGCGCCCGCCTACCTCTGCCGCGACGGCAGCATGGTGAAGATCGACTGCGATTCGTTCCCCGCGGGCATACTGCCGAGCTGCGACCCGAACGTTTCGTCATGCAAACTTTTCGACGGCGATATACTTTTGCTGGCTTCAGACGGCGCGCCCGAAAAAACGCTCATGCGCTTCGGCGAGCTGGCGGAGGATACCCGCACCGACGCCGACGACCTTGCTTACAGCATAGGCTCGCTCTGCACGGCGGCTTCCTGCGGGGTGAAAAGCGACGATATTACGGTAGCCGTTGTAAAGATCTCGTATAAAAAACAAAGGGTTTGTATGTGAAATTCACATTCCATAAATATTGTGTAAAATTTTTCGTCAATGTGCACAACGCTGAGGGTTGAAATATGTACGAAACTGAAAAGTATAACTAAAACTATTGCTTTTTTGTTTAAAATCGGTTAAAATATACATAGGGCAATTCATACGCGCGACCCGCATTACCGCAGCGCCGCAGCAAATGGGTTCGTCCCGACTTGATATATAAAAGGAGGATCGGATCAAAATGGCTCTGAATATACCTAAGGAATACGAGCTGCCGCTGTACCTTTTCCACGAAGGCTCGCTGCATACCGCTTACGATTTCTTCGGCTCGCACCCCTGCAAGAGGGAAGGCGCAGAGGGAAGAGTTTTTAGAGTATGGGCGGCTAAGGCTCAGGGCGTTTCGCTTGTGGGCGATTTCAATAACTGGAACGCTGAGGCGAACCGTATGGAGCAGCTGGGCGATACGGGCGTATGGGAAGTATTCGTTACAGGTCTGAAAACTTTTGATTCCTACAAATACGCAGTTACAGGCTGCGACGGAGTTACCAGAATGAAAGCCGACCCCTACGGCACGCATATGGGCGTAGCGCCCGAAACGGTGTCGAAGGTGTTTGATATAGATGACTACCTCTGGAGCGATAAGAAATATCTCGCCGAGAAGAAAAAGAAAGATATTTACAACAGCCCCATGAATATCTACGAGGTGCACCTCAATTCATGGAAGACCTGCGAAACGGGCAGGTATTACAGCTACACAAATTTTGCACGCGAGATAATACCCTATCTGCTTGATATGGGCTATACGCATATAGAGTTCATGCCGCTGGCGGAATTTCCTTTCGACGGCTCTTGGGGCTATCAGGGAATAGGCTACTACGCCCCGACCTCGCGCTTCGGCACGCCTAAGGATTTCATGATGATGGTAGACCTCTTCCACGCGGCGGGCATAGCCGTTATACTCGACTGGGTGCCTGCGCATTTCCCGCGCGACGAGGCTGGCCTTTTTGAATTCGACGGCTCGGCTTCATACGAGTACGCCGACCCGAAAAAACGCGACCACTTAGCATGGGGCACGCGCGTTTTCGATTACGGCAGACCCGAAGTTCGCAGCTTCCTTATATCTAACGCGTTGTACTGGCTCGAAAAATACCATATCGACGGTCTTAGAGTAGACGCCGTGGCTTCTATGCTGTACCTCGATTACGACAGACGCGACGGCGAGTGGACGCCTAACGAATTCGGCGGTCACGAGAACCTCGAAGCGATAGAATTTTTCCACAAGCTCAACGAAGCGGTCTTCGCAAAAGACCCGCACACGCTGATGATAGCTGAGGAATCTACCGCATGGCCGATGGTGACCAAGCCTGTTTCAGACGGCGGACTGGGCTTTAACTTCAAGTGGAACATGGGCTGGATGAACGATATGCTGAAATATATGCAGCTCGACCCGATACATAGGGCGTTCCACCACGATATGCTCACGTTCTCGTTTTTCTACGCATTCTCTGAAAATTACATACTGCCTATCTCGCACGACGAGGTAGTTCACGGCAAGGCTTCGCTGATAAACAAGATGTTCGGCGGAGATACCGATATGAAGTTCGCGCAGGCGCGCCTTTTCATGGCTTACATGATGGCGCATCCCGGAAAGAAGCTGCTTTTCATGGGCAGCGAGTTCGCGCAGTTCAGAGAGTGGGATTACGAAAACGGTCTGGAATGGTTCATGATAGAGGAATATGACAGCCATAGGAATTATCAGAAGTATATCCGCAGGCTGAATAATTTCTATAAAGATACTCCCGCCCTTTGGGAGCGCGACTTCACATGGGAGGGCTTCTCGTGGATATCTAACGACGATTACCGCCAGAGCATTATAATCTTCCGCAGATTTGATAAGAGCGGAAACGAGATAATAATCGTCTGCAACTTCGTGCCCGTAGCGCGCACAAGCTACTGCTTCGGCGTGCCATACGACGGCGAATACACCGAGGTGCTCAACTGTACTTCCGAGGACGGCGCGCCGCTTACCAACGGCACGGTACATTCAAAGCCCGTACCTATGCACGGTCTGGAACATTCTATATGTATAGACATTCCCGCATACGGCTGCCTGTACTTTACCGTGAAGAAAGACGAGCCGAAGAAGAAAAAGTCGGCGGCTAAGCCTAAGACGGCGAAGTCGGCAGGCGCGGCTAAAACTGCTAAGAGCACAAAGTCGGCTAAGACTGCTAAGACCGCTAAGGCTGAGAAGCCTGCGGCTAAGACGGCGACGAAAGCTAAGTCGGCAAAGACCTCTAAAACGGCCAAAAGCACAAAGCCCGCAGCGAAAAAGAGCGCGGCGGATAAAAAATAAGACATCAGCGGCAGGCAAAACTGCCATTGATAGATAGATGAACAATATTTAAGAAATTGGTGGGTGAATTTTTATGTTCAACAAAAAAGAATGCGTAGCAATGCTGCTCGCAGGCGGACAGGGAAGCCGCTTGTACGCACTGACGCAGACCGTGGCTAAGCCTGCGGTGCCTTTCGGTGCAAAGTATCGTATAATCGACTTTCCGCTTTCAAACTGCATCAACTCGGGCATAGATACCGTAGGCGTGCTTACTCAGTACCAGCCCCTTGTGCTCAACGAGTACATCGGAAACGGCCAGCCTTGGGACCTCGATAGGATCCACGGCGGAGTACACGTTCTGCCTCCGTACCAGAAGGCTTCGGGCGCAGATTGGTATTCGGGCACTGCTAACGCTATTTATCAGAATATCGGCTTCATCGAAAGATACGACCCTGAGTACGTTATAATCCTCTCGGGCGACCATATCTACAAGATGGATTACAACAAGATGCTCTCTTTCCACAAGGAAAAGGGCGCAGACGCCACCATCGCGGTACTCGACGTGCCTAAGGAAGAGGCTTCGCGCTTCGGCATCATGATAACCGACGATGAGGACAACATCATAGACTTTGAGGAAAAGCCGAAGAACCCGCGCTCTACCCTCGCTTCTATGGGTATCTACATATTCACATGGGAAAAGCTGCGCGCTTACCTCATCGCGAACGAAAACGATAAGGAAGCCAGCAAGGACTTCGGAAAGAACATAATCCCCGATATGAGAGAAGCAGGCGAAAAGCTGGTAGCTTACCGCTTCGACGGCTACTGGAAGGACGTAGGAACTATCGACTCTCTTTGGGAAGCCAACATGGATCTTATCAACCCCAATATCCCCATCGACCTTTACGACCAGAGCTGGAAGATCTACTCGAGAAACCCCGTACTGCCTCCGCAGAGCATAGGCAAAAACGCCAGCGTGCAGAACTCTATGGTAACTGAGGGCTGCGTTATCGACGGCTCGGTAGAATTCTCGATGATCTCTGAGGGCGTTACCGTAGAAGAGGGCGCAGTTATCTACGACTCTATACTGATGCCCGGCTGCGTGGTAAAGAAGGGCGCGCACGTAGAGTACGCGATAGTAGGTGAAGACTCCGTTATAGGCGAGAACGCGCAGATAGGCGCAAGACCTGAAACGATAGAGGATAAGGACACCTGGGGCGTGGCAGTAGTAGGCCATAAGCTGAACATCTCAGACGGCGCTACCGTAGCACCCAAGGCTATCATTTACGAAGATATGTAAGGAAGGAAGATCTGCAATGAGTGTAAATATGGGTAATGTCCTCGGTCTTGTTTTCGCCAATATGCACGATATGACCGTAGGAGATCTGACTAAAAACAGAACTATGGGATCTGTACTCTTCGGAGGCAGATACCGCTTGATCGATTTTCCGCTTTCCAATATGGTAAACAGCGGTATAAACGCAGTAGGCGTTATCACTAAGGATAACTACCAGTCGCTGCTCGACCACCTCGGCTCGGCAAGAGAGTGGGATCTCGCGCGCAAAAAGGGCGGTCTTTACATACTCCCGCCTTTCGGCAACGCAGGTGCTTCGCTCTACACGGGCAGAATAGAAGCGCTCAACGGCGCTATGAGCTTCATTCGCCACTCTATGTGCGATTACGTCGTAATGTCTGACTGCGACGTAGTTACCAACATCGACTACAAGCCGATAGTAGAGCGCCATGTAGAGAGCGGCGCTGATATAACCATCGTGGCTCACACCGGTCAGTAATCAACTGAAGATATACAGATGTCCACCGTGCTCAGTACCGATGAAAACGGCAAGGTACAGAGCGTGCTCATCCGCCCCGACATCAGCGGAACCTGCACCACCAGCCTTAACGTTTTCGTGATGAAGAAAGACTTCCTCATCGAGTTGGTAACTGACCTCATCGCGCGCGGACAGGTAAGCTTTGAGACCGACGTGCTTCAGGCTAAGTGCGGCGAGCTGAACATTCAGGCTTACGAATACAACAACTACTTCTCTAAGATAACCAGCGTGAACTCTTACTTCAAGGCAAATATGGAGCTTCTCGACCCCGCGAACGCTTCGCAGCTTTACCTGCCTAAGCGCTCTATCTACACCAAGGTAAGCGACAACGCTCCCGCTAAGTACGACCTCAACTGCTCGGTAAAGAACTCCCTTATCGCAGACGGCTGCATAATCGAGGGCGAAGTTGAGAACTCTGTTATCTTCCGCGGAGTAAAGATAGGCAAGAACGCAAGAGTAAGAAACTGCATACTCATGCAGGGCACGGTAGTAGGCGACGGAGCTGAGTGTAACTACCTTATCACCGATAAGAACGTTACCATCGGCAGCGGCCACATACTCACCAGCGCGCCTACATACCCGATGTACGTTGCAAAGGGCGCAGGCGTTTAAAAAAACCTTTTCAGCCACATAACGAAAGAAGGTACGAAACATTGAATATTTTATATACAGCCAGCGAGGCTCTGCCTTTTATAGCTTCGGGCGGACTTGCAGACGTAGCAGGCTCGCTGCCCCGCGCTATCAATGAAGAGGGCAACGACTGCCGCGTGGTGATACCCTACTACGGACAGATAAAGCAGGAGCTGAAAGATAAGTGCAGCTACCTTACCAATTTCACCGTGCCTGTTGCATGGAGAAACCAGTACTGCGGCGTATTCACCGCGGTGGTAAACGGCGTTACCTACTACCTGCTGGACAACGAATACTACTTCGCAAGAAACGGCCTTTACGGCTTTTACGATGACGCTGAGAGATACATATTCTTCTCCCGCGCGGTGCTCGAGCTGCTGAGATACATCGACTTCAAGCCGCAGGTCATCAACGCTAACGACTGGCAGACAGCCCTCGTTCCCGTTTACTACGATATTTTCTACCGCTATCAGGGCGGCTATGAGGACATCAAGACAGTATTTACCATTCACAACATACAGTATCAGGGCAGATACGGCCTGGAGATCATAAACGACCTCATGGGCATACCCCTTTATCACACCGACCTGCTGGAGTACGACGGCGACGTAAACTTCATGAAGGCGGCTATCGAGTGCGCCGACAAGGTCACCACCGTTTCGCCCAGCTACGCTTGGGAGATACTCGATCCCTGGTATTCTTACGGTCTGGACAGGATACTTGTGAAGAAGCAGTACAAGCTCTGCGGGTTCCTCAACGGTATAGATCAGGACGTTTACAATCCTGAGACCGACCCGAACATTCCCGTACACTACTCCTACATGAACCGCGCAGGCAAGAAGATCTGCAAGGAAAAGCTGCTGGAGGAGTTCGGTCTGGCTAAGGGCGACGAGCCTGTAATCGGCATAGTTACCAGATTTGTAAGCCACAAGGGCCTTGACCTCGTAAAATATGTTTTCGAGGACATGGTACGCCTCGGCTGCAAGTTCACGATACTCGGCTCGGGCGAGAAGATCTACGAAGATTTCTTCCGCGAGATGGCTTACCGCTATCCAGACAGAGTAGGCGTTACCATCGGCTTCGTTCCCCCGCTCTCGAAGCGCATTTATGCGGGAGCGGATATGTTCCTCATGCCCTCTCAGAGCGAGCCTTGCGGACTTGCGCAGATGATCTCGCTGAGATACGGCACTATACCGATAGTAAGAGAAACGGGCGGTCTGCGCGACTCTATCAAGGACGCGGGCGGCGAGAACGGCAACGGCTTTACTTTCAAGACCTACAATGCCAACGATATGCTCGACGCCGTAACGCGCGCAAGAGTAGCATACGACAACAAGGAAAGATGGAACGCGCTGGTAGGACACGCTATGCGCGAGGACTTTAGCTGGAAGCGTTCGGCTAAGCTCTACATCGGACTTTACAAAGATATTCACTGATTTATTTCATCTATCAGAAAACTGGCGGCGCCGAGCATTTTCGCTTCGGCACCGCCTTTTTCATTTGCGCAAAATGCCCGAAATTGCCGCACAACGCTTGACACTCATTTGGCAATATGGTATAATAAAATTAACTTAAATTAAAAGCAGCATATTAAAATTGTTGCATATTCAATTTAGAATACTTGAACGTAAGGATATGATATTTCAGATGG
>DBEZOM010000050.1:0-3350 GCA_048252855.1 Ruminococcus sp. | reverse complement strand
TTTAATCAAGCTTTCAATACCCGCGGCTTACTTTTTTTATTTTCAGAATTTTGCACAAAAAACCGCCCGAAAAATTATCATTCGGGACGGTATTATGCTTAATTTATTTGTGCTTCTTCCGTCTGAAAAAGTCCGCTATCCGCGCGAATATCGAGCGCTTTTTCTTAGGCTCGGCTTTCGGCTGTTCAGCTTGCTTCGGTTCTGCGGAGTACGCCTGCGAGTATAAAAACCTCTGCGCGTCCATTCGCGGCAGGTCGGTCTTGATGTACATATATTCGCCGTTTGGCTGCTGTTCGCGGGCCTTCACGTTGTCCGCAAGCTGCGTTTCAAATATGCTCACCGCGCGCTCTTTCGCGTCCTCGTCCAGTAGGGGAGCGGCTACCTCTATCCTGCGGCAGGTGTTGCGCGTCATGTAGTCCGCCGACGATATGTAGACCTTTCGGCGAACGTCCTTGCCGAAAATGTAGATACGCGCGTGCTCTAAATATCTGCCGACTATCGAGATAATGCGTATGTTGTCGCTCACGCGCGGTACGCCCGCCACAAGGCAGCTAGTGCCCCTGATTATCAGGTCTACTTTTACGCCCGCCTGCGAGCACTCTATCAGCTTGTTGATTATCTTCTTGTCCGTCAGCGAGTTCATCTTCGCGCCGATGTACCCCTCGCCGCCCGTCTGCGCTATGGCTATCTCGTTGTCCATCATCTCGAGCACTCTGTTTTGCAGACAAAGCGGCGATACCATCAGCCGCGCCGTGTCGTTCGGCAATGTGCCTGTTGAGAGCGCATGGAACACCTTTTCAGCGTCCGCTGCAATGTCCGGGTCGGCGGTCATTAGCGAGAGGTCGGTGTATATCGCGGCCGTTTTTTCGTTGTAGTTGCCCGTGCCGATCTGTGTAGTGTGGGTGGTGTTGCCGTTTTCGTCGGCGGTGATAAGGCAGAGCTTCGAGTGCACTTTAAGCCCTGGCGGGCCGTACATCACTCGGCAGCCTGCTTCCTCCAGCAGCTTTGAGCAGGCTATGTTGTGCTCTTCGTCAAATCTCGCGCGCAGCTCTACGCAGGCGGTCACCTTTTTGCCGTTCTCAGCCGCGCGGCATAGCGCTTTGATTATCTGCGAATTTTTCGCCACGCGGTAAAGAGTTATCTTTATCGAGGTCACCCGCGGGTCGTCCGCCGATTCGTTCAGCAGGCGTATGAACGGCTCTATCGTTTCGTATGGGAATGCCAGAAGTATGTCCTTAGCCGCTATCTGCTCGCGCATCGGCACGCCGTCCTTTACGGCGGGGGAGCGGCGGGGCGAAAGCTCGTCGTAAAAAAGCTCTCTGCGTTCGGAGATCTTGTCTGAAACCTGCGAAACGTAGCTCATATCCAGCGGCGAGCGCTCGGTAAATATCTGATCTCTTTTCAGCTCCAGCTGTTCCATCAGCGTGTCGAGAAAGTACTCTGAAACGCCGTGCGAAAGCTGCATTCTTACGGGCGCAAGCTTTTTCCGCAGACCTATCAGCGCCGTCATGCACTCGCGGTAATCTATCTCGCGGTCTGAAAGCTGCTCGGTGTTTATGTCTGCGCTGCGCGTCAGCCGCAATGTCACCTTTTCGCGCACGCTGTACGCTTCAAAAAGCTCGCCCGCGCGCTCCTCTATCAGCTCCTCCGCCAGTATGTACTCTGTCTTGCCCTCGCCCGCAGGCAGGAATATCACCCTCTGCGGCTCGCCCGAGCAGGTTATTATCCCGAGCAGGCTGCCGTTTTCTGAGTCTAAATTCACCGCCGCGAATATCTCTTTTCCCTCTATGAAAGGAAAAGGGTGTCTTTTATCGACTATGCAGGCGCTCAGCAGCGGCTTTATCTCGTACAAAAAGTGCCTGTCGGCAAAGCTGCGCTGCTCGGGGGTAAGCTCGGCGCAGGTCAGCCGCTTTACGCCCTCGCGCGCCATAGCCGCCTCGTTTTCGGCAAATATCTCGTCCTTTATCTCGCCCAGTTCGCGCGTTTTTCGGTATATTTTTTGCAGCTGCTGGCTGGGGCGCAGTGCGGTCTTTCCGTCGCGGCGCTTATCGTTTATCATCATTTGGTCTATCAGCGAGCCTACCCGCACCATGTAAAATTCGTCCAGATTACTGCAATATATCGACTCAAAAAGCAGCCTTTCCATCAGCGGAACGCTTTTATCCGCGCTTTCCTCCAGCACTCGTTTATTAAATTTCAGCCATGAAAGCTCGCGGTTATCAAAAACTGAAAGTGTCTTGTTTTTTTCAGCGCTCAAGTTTCTTGCCGCCTTTCGTTTATATTCTTTCACTCAGTTTTTATTATATCACTTTGTGAAACTAAAGTCAATAAATTTGATGTAAAATGATCTCCGCGCAAATAGCAAAAGCCACCCCGCCAAGAGGTGACTTTTCATGATATTATATTATGAGGGTAAAATAATCAATTAGCCGAGGTAAACGTAAACTAAGGTTTCAACAATTTCTCCTTCATATGCTCCATTTCTCTTTGGAGTTCCATAAGGTTTAGCGAATTTAAAAGCTTCAGCAGAGTCGAATGTGCTGATTTCCCAACTTCCGTTTTTCCATTCTGCACACATATAGCACATTTCCCAGCCGTCTACCCAGCCCATATCCTCATAAGTAACAGTACCATACTCGGGCTTAACAACATTGCTCTGCGTAGACTTACTCTTCTTTATCATCGTGCCGGTAATAACGCCGTTTGTGTCCGCACGTCTGCCATACGCTCTAAGCTTGAAAGTGTACTTAGTACCGCTCTTCAAATTCTTTATCTTGTATGTGCCGGCAGAGGGGCTTTTTATCGTGGTTACTTTGGTGTAAGCGCCGCCGTTTTCGCTCATGTAAAGCTGATAGCCGTCGCACTTCACGCCCTGCCAGTTCACCCTAATAGAATCTTTCGTCGCCGAAAATGCCTTGAATGTCGGCGCTGCGGGCAGGGTAGTTACGGTCTGCACGCGGCTTGCCTTGCCCCAAAAAGTCTTGCCCGATTTCTTTTTGTAAGCCTTGACTTTGTATTGGTAGCTGCTGTAAGGCGCAAGCCCTTTTTCGGTGTAGCTGGTTCCCGAAAGCGTTTTCACTTTCACCCAGTTGCTGCCGACTTTTCTGTAAATCCTGTATCCAATTGCCCCGCTGACAGGCTTCCATGAAAGGGTAGCGCTGTTTGCGGTCGCCTTGTACTCGCGCAAAGCGGGCGGGTTCAAGCCGTTGTTAGCTTCAATAAGTACAGCCGCAGTTTGCGCAGGCGCGCCGTACACCTCAGCGCTCGGCAGCATAGCACCCGTGGTCGAAAACATAGCGATAGCGCCTATGTCAGCGATTGTATTTTTGATAGTTCTTTTCATATTATTC
>DBEZOM010000049.1:0-3933 GCA_048252855.1 Ruminococcus sp. | reverse complement strand
TAGAAAATCGTAACTTTTTCGTTAACGTTGCAGCTTTTCAGCGCAAAAATAAACGCGCTCCCCTGCTGCGGGAAACGCGTTTGTGTGTGATATTTATTATCTTACAAGCCCGAAATAGAGTATTACGAGCGCGCCGAGGATAATTCTGTACCAGCCGAATACCGTAAAATCGTGCTTTTTGATGTAGCCCATCAGGAATCTGATAACTACTATCGAAACTATGAAGGATACCGCCATGCCGAGTATCAGGTAAACAAGCTCCGCCGTCTGGAAAGCCAAGCCGAATTTCACAAGTTTCAGCAGGCTTGCGCCAAACATTACGGGCACTGCGAGGTAGAATGTAAACTCAGCCGCCACCGTGCGCGAAACGCCTATCAGCAGTGCGCCGACTATCGTAGCGCCGCTGCGCGATGTGCCGGGGAATACCGCCGCTATGAGCTGAAAAGCGCCAATCATGACCGCCACGCAGTAGGGCATCTGCTCTATCGAATTTATCGTCGGTTTTTTGCCCTTGTTGTGCTTTTCTATCACGATGAACGCTATACCGAAGAGTATCAGCATAACGGATACCGTCTGCCAATTGTAGAACATAGCGTGGAAAAGGTCGTCGAAAAGCAGACCTATCACCGCCGCGGGCACGCACGCCGCCAGCACCTTGAACCACATCTTGAATATATCGGTCTTTATGTAAGAGCCCGCGCCGTGGTCGCTCAGCGGGTATTTATTGTCCTTCTTGCCGAACGGGAAAAGCTGGTGCCAGTACAGCACAACTACCGCGAGTATCGCTCCGAGCTGTATAACTACGTCGAACATTTCCTTAAAATCGTCGCTGGCTTTGAGCTTCATAAATTCGTCCACCAGTATCAGATGTCCCGTACTGCTGACGGGCAGCCATTCGGTAATGCCCTCTACTATGCCGAGCACTATTACCTTGATGATCTCTAAAATTTCCATCTTGCGTCCCTTCTGTTTTCTCTAAAAATGTCTTATATGTCTTATTCCGCGTACTCGCCCGCGCAGTTTTTCGCCATCACGGCGGGTATGTCCATGCGGTACGCCGCCGCTATGCTCAGTTTCACATACGCGGCTGTCGGCGAAACTGCGGGCAGAGGGGTTATCCCCAGCGCGCGGTACTGCTTTACGCTTTCGTAATCCGCTTCCCTGCCGCCTGCGCCCGCTATGAATATCGGCACGCCCTCGGCCGCGGCTCTTTCGGCAAATTCCGCCAAACGCTCGTCCGCGCACATAGTGCCCGAATGGTAGCTTTCAAACATCACCGCCGAAACGTCCGCCGTAAGCTGCGGGTAATACATATTAGGGCGGCAGGTCAGCGTGAGCACTCTGCGCGTTCGGTCAAAGCCCTGCGGGTCGTCCTTAAAGCGGCGGGTTATCTCGCTTTCGCCGCAAGATCCGCCCGCCGTTTCGCTGAAATTCGGCAGGCTAACGAGCATATCGCTGTACGGCGCGTGCGGCAGCAAACGCACGCCTCTATGCACACGCGCCTCGCCATCGGCATACCACACCGCGAAAACACCCGCTTCGCCGCTTTTTGCAAGCTCCACCGCCGCCGCGAAATTCTGCTGACCGTTGGCGCGCTCGTCCTCAAGCGGGTAGCCCGAGGACACAAGCACTATCGGCTTCTCTATGTCTGAAAGCGCCAGCCCGAGAAACGCCGCCGTGTAGCAGAGCGTATCCGTGCCGTGCGTGATGATAACGGCTTCCGCCGCGGCGGACTTTTCCCGCGCGCAGGCAGCCAGCTTGCAAAGGTGCTCGAAGCTGCTGTTTTCGCTGAGGATAGTGTACGGCTCGCAGGTATCAAATTCGCAGCCGCCGTGCTCGCGCCGCCAGTTTTCTATCAGCGCGTATGGGCAGCCCGAAACGCCGATGTACCCGCCGCTGAGCTTACTGCCGATAGTTCCGCCTGTAAATATCACGCTTATCTTCAATGTGCCGCCTCCCGCTTTATCTGAAAGGGCTTGCCGACTGCTTCTTGTTTATCTGCTTATCCTGATACATTTTCTCGTCGGCGAGCTTTACCATTCTGTCCAGCTTTTCTGACGAATCCGCTATATCGCAGACCGCGCCAAGGCTGACCTTTACCATGTAAGGCAGCCCCGACTGCGCGTTGAAATCTTCCAAACTGCTGCGTATGCGAAGTTTCAAATCCTCTATGCGCTCCTCGCTGTAATCGCCCACGCCGATGAGCATAAATTCATCGCCGCCGAATCTGTAACAGCGTTCGCTCTCCCCGCAGGCGCTGCTTATAGCCTGCCCTATGGCGTTGAGCGCTTTATCGCCCGCGAGGTGTCCGCAGTTATCGTTTATCAGCTTTAGGTAGTTCAGATCAGCCATCATGAACATCGTCTTTACCCCGTGCCCGCCGTCGGCGATAAGCTCTTCCGCGCGGCGGTTGAAAGCGTAGCGGTTGTAAAGCCCCGTAAGGCTGTCGGTAAGCGCCGCCTTTTCAAGCTCGAAGTACATACGGCGAATGTGTATCTGCCTGCGCATACATTCAAAGCCGTTGCAGACATTTTTCAGCCAGCCGCAGAAATCATCCACCATAGAGCGCGGCGTGTCGTACTGCATAACGATGTAGCCGAAAGCGCGGTCGCCGAAGTACAGCGGCGCAAAGTAAAACGCCGCGGGCTTTTCGCGCTGCCAAGCCATTTCGGGCAGCATATCTGCCGAGGGGAAGCTAATATCGTACTCCTGCTTAGCCCCCTCAGTACGGCGCGCAAGGCGCAGGCGCACGTTTTCGCTGTAACCGCGCGCTATATAATCGTCCTCGCTGCCCTCCCAGTTCTGATTAAGGCAGAGGTAAAGCGCGTCAAAAGGCTTGATTTGAAAGCTGTACCAGTTCACCCTGCCGATAAGGCTGTTTAGGTTTTCGGCGGAGATAAGGTCGCTCATCATGTCGTTTGATACCGAAAGAAAGTCGCTAAGGTGGTTATCGTCAGCGTAATAGAAATTCTTCGACCTGTAAACTGCCGAAGCGTCCACCCCGCAGCCGCAGGTCTGCGCCAGCACAATATCCGTCGGGTAAGCCGTGGGCTCAAAGGGCTTGTTCTATATAACGCTGTGCAGATATTCCACCGCGTTCGCGCCCGTCTGCTTCGCGGGTATCTCGGCAGAGGTTATCGAGGGCACATGGTCGGTGCCCGCCTTTATGCTGTCGTAGCCCGTTATCTTTATATCTTCGGGAACTTTTATCCCGCGCTTTACAAATGCGTCGCAAAGGCTTATGGCCTGAGTGTCGCAGGCGCATACTACCGCCTGCGGTCTGGTCAGCGGCGAGGATAGTATATCCTCAGCCGTCTTTTCGCCCATATCGTACCAAAAATCGCCGTCGTGCACGCGGGCAGGCTCGTAAGCTATGCCGTGTTTTTTGAGCGAGCGTACATAGCCCTCCAGCCGCTTAGCCGAATGTTCGTGCCCCGGCACGCCGCTGAAAAAGTCGATGATGCGGCAGCCGTGCTCTTCTATAAGATGGTCTGTCAGCGACTCGATAGCGGAAGCGTCGTCGCCCATTACAACGGGCATATCTTCCGCGCGGTAGTCCGCCGATACAACAGCGCCCTTGAATTTGCGGCGCACTATCTGCTCGGCAAACTCCGCCGTATTTTTGTTATAAAAAGTATCTGGCACTATGATAACTCCGTCGAGCATATCGAAATTTACAAGATTAAAAATATTCTCAGCACCGCGGCGCACATTTTCGCCCGGCTCAGTCTTTATAGGATCTGAAAAAACAAGGCAGTCATACCCTAATTCAAAAGCGCGCTCGGTAATACCGCTCATAAGCTTTGATTGATAATCTTTCTCAGCCTGCGCGAGAAGCACGCCGATGATCTTCCTCTTCTTCAGCGCCATTCCGTCTTACATCCCCTTATACCTTATTATATATAGATTCAACGTTCTTTATTCATTACTCAA
>DBEZOM010000048.1:0-5164 GCA_048252855.1 Ruminococcus sp. | reverse complement strand
GCCTTTTACATATTTTCTTTTCTATCAATACGGCGTGCTTTCCCGCCCGTATTCCTTATTCATGCTCGCGATCTTTTTTATGGCTGCTACATATAAGAAACGCAACGAAAAACCTTTCCCTTTTGTGCTGTCAATGGCTCTGCTATGCGCTTCCCAGATGTATGGCATCATCATTGCAGGCATGGTTTCGGTAGTTTGGGTGGTGAAAATATTTGCATCTTACACCAATGACAAAAAGGCAGTATTGAAAGACAAACGCTGCTATGTATTGCTCGGATTGCTTGTTCTCGCGGCATTTATTATAATTTCTGTAATGCCAAATTCCCAGACGTATAACTATTCTTTCAATATGTCACTAATAGATAAACTCAAGAATTCGTACACAATATTTTTCTTGCCTTTTGAAGCATTGTGGGGAATGTTTTTATCATATGAAATGGCAGATGCTCCTACGCTTGTAACTATCATACTTGAGTGTTTCGGCGGTTTGGCTATACTGGCTTTCATATTTTACTGTGGCAAAAAGACAAAAATGATCTCGGAATTTTTCGCCCCCTGCGTGCCTCTTCTTATTTTTATGACGTTGGGTTACAGTTCACCTCATCATTCAGGTATAATAACGCTTTTCTTTATATATTGGTTCTGGATAATTATAGACGAAAACGGTACGGCGATTTTTACCGATATGGCTGAAAAAATAAGAGCGAAGCTCGACTCGGCTATTATACGAAAGCTGATTTGCGGCGTTATGGCAGCTGCTTTGATCCTGCCGATAGCGCAGAGCGTAGTTAGCTCCGTGTATGAAATAAAATATCCGTACACATATTCAAAGCAAATGGCGGAGTATATAAAAGAACACGATTTGCAGGATCTGAAGTTTTTAAGTGAATGGCAATACACGCTTGAACTAGGCGACTATACAAATAAGGAGCTGAAAAAACTCACTTTTGAGCAAATGAAAACAGCTCGTACAGATCTGACGCTTATTTCCGGCGTTGCAACTGAGCTTTTGCCTTATTTCGATAAGAACATATTCATGAATTTCGGAAATGAGGACGGCTCGGATACATATACCCAGTACAGAAAGTCTGATGACCCTGAGGCGGATTTTAAGAAATGGCATGATAAAGGCTTGCCGGACGTTATTATTTCCGAAGTAGACCTAAAAATGATCTATTCTGAGGAAGAGCTAGATACCGTAGAGTATGTCCGCATTGCTAAGTTTAACAGAAACAAGATCTTCAAATTCACCAAAGCCGAATACAGCATCAACCTCTATATGCGCAAAGACCTCCTCGACAAATACGGCTTGAAAGAGCTGCCGTTTTAATATGCAAATTGCGGATAAGTCCCCCCTCTCCTTATCCGCAATTTTTTTGCCACCCTACCCTTGATAAATGTTAATCTAATTTTGCCGAAACGTGTCTTGACAATTAACACGTCCCGTGTTATAATAAAGTGAAGGTATTACCTAAAGCATTTGGCTTTTGAACCATATCGGGCAAGAGTCAAGTAAGTTAAAAAGGAGGAAATTTTTATGAAATGCTCAAAAAGACTTTTGAGCGGAGCGCTTTGCGTCAGCTTGACGCTGGCGGCTGCGCCTGCGGCTTTTGCTGCGGCTGCGCCTGAGGAGATCATTATCGACTCTGTGGATGACCTTATGCAGTTTGCCAAGAACGTGAATACCGGCGATTATAATGGCAAGACCAACGTTGTTGTTTCGCTGGAGGCTGACCTTGATCTCAGCGGCGTGGAATGGACGCCCATCGGCTACCCTGTCGAAGATGACGATGAGTTTTATTTCAGCGGCAAATTCCTCGGCAACGGTCACACTGTTTCTAACATTGATTTCACCGAATGCTACGAAAACGGCGCGCTTTGCGGATTTTTTGGCGATATTGAGGGCGGCGAAGTCTCCGGACTTACAGTTACCGGCAATGTGGATGTGCAGAATGGCGGAAATTATGTTTATTTCGGCACTATCGCAGGCGTTTCAATAGGATCTATAATATCTGACTGCGTTTCCGATGTTGATTTTAAAAACAACAGCAAATACGTTTACGGAACGATCGGTATGGTCGGCTATGCTTTAGACAATACCGCTATAGAATATTGTGAAAATAAGGGCAATATCGAGATAACTGGCGATATGGGAAGCGTTTATGTAGGCGGCGTTGCGGCATATGTTTCCAACAGTACCGTGCAGTATTCCGCAAATACAGGCGATATAACGTCCGCAGGTTCGCACGTTGGCGGCGTTGCAGGCGAGCTTTACAACGGTTCTAAGATGAATAACTGCTATTCCATCGGCAAATTTGCTCCTATCGGAAACGGCACATCTGACGCAGGCGGTCTGACAGGAACTATGTCCGAAAATTCAACTATTACAAACAGCTATTTTGCAGGCGATATAGATCTTTCGCAGTACACCGCTTCCGCTCCCTTTACGCGTTTGGGCGCGATTTATGGCGCAGGCGGCAAAAACAGCGTTTTCAGCAACAATTACTTCACCGAAACTGAAAACATCACCGCAGGCGGCGGCGGCGTTGAGAACATTGCCGAAGCCAAGACCTACGAATACATGACTACCGAAGATTTTTACAACGAGATAGTAGAAAACGGCGGCGATTACAGGTTCAATGCCGAGGGTACGCCGCTTCTGCCCCTGCCTAAGTACGAGGTAACTTTCCTAGTCAGCCCCGCCGAGCTTACGGACTGCGAGATCAAGCTTGACGGTGAAGTGCTTGAGTCAAATACCGTAGAGCTTTCCGCGGGCGAGTACACGGTAGAGGTCGAAGAAGCCGGTTTCCAGCCGCTCTCGACCACTGTCACCATCACGGCGGACACCGCTACCCACACGCAGGTGCTCACTCTGACCATGCTTGAGGACTCAAGCGCGGAAGACAGCTCTTCCGATACAGAAAGCTCCGCGGCGGACGCTTCAAGCGCTTCTGATACTTCTGATACATCAAGTACGGATACTTCGAGCAGCGCGGACAGCATTTCAGCTTCCGGAAATTCAAGCACAGCTTCTTCGTCTTCCAAAGCCGGCGACTCTAACCCGACCACCGGCGGTACAGCCAGCGTATTTGCCCTGCTGATAGCAGGCGGCGCTCTCGCAGCTGTACAGGTAAAGCGTAAAAAGTGATAAACGTTTAATTAAATAATGCCACCAAAAAGAGCCTCTCCGCCAAAACCACGGAGAGGCTCTTTTTATCTTTTTTATAATATCCCAATAAATTCATCACCGCGGAAGCGCTTTGTTCGCCGCTTTGAATTCGTACATCATGCGGTCGGCTTCCTCTACTGCGTCTTGTATGCTTTGGTTGGCTGGGTCGTAGGGGGCGTAGCCGATGGATACCCGCGGCATTCTTTTGTCCGCGCTGCCCAGTTCCATCACCGACTCGTAAAACGCGCAGTCGATGTTCTCGATGCTTTCCATGCCGCGCGTCAGTATCACGCAAAATTCGTCGCCGCCGTAGCGGAAACATTTGCCGTACTTCGCGTAGTGCTTCTTTATCTCCGCGCCGATCGCCCTCAGCGCTTGGTCGCCGAAAGCGTGGCCGTAAGTGTCGTTCACCTGCTTGAACCCGTCAACGTCGAAAAACGCCACGATGCACTTCTTATCCATGTGCGAAATGCAGTTCTCGTAACCCCTGCGGTTCAGCAGACCCGTAAGCTCGTCCGTCTGCTGTATCATCTCGAGTGTGAAAACGTACATCATCGTCGAAGCTATCGCGAGGGTGACGTAATCGACTTTCAGCGCGCTGTTGCAAAGCTGCGTGATAATGCCCGCCAGCATCAGCGCTATCACCATCATAAAAAACGCCAGCCCGTTGTACTGGTACTTCTTCATATTTTGCAGCACCACGCTCACCGCGAATATTATCGAGATAATGTACGCCGCGATGTACACCCAGTAAAACGCCTCGTGGTGGTAGTGGCTGTTTTCGTCCACCGAGTAGATAAAGCCCAGCCCGCCCGAAAGCACCTCGAGCAGCGCGTGAAAACAAAGATATATCGTAACGCCCTTCGTCCACCGCTTCTCGATAGTCCACGCGAATATGAAAGCGATGCTCGGCGCAACGCAAAGCTCCACCGCCTTTACGATAATATGCAGCGTCCTGAAAGCCGCGCCCTTGTCCTCTAGGAACACGGCGAACCATTCGCCCATCGCCGCCACGGCTATTACGGTAAAAAGCCAGTGAAACAGCCGCTTGCGGTCGGTAGTAAGTGTATTGCTTTTGCTGATGCATAGCTGCAAGACCAGCATTGCAAAAACGTTTAGAAAAATTATAGCTGTGTAGTAAGCAAACATCTGCCAAGAACACCTCTAATCCTTTATCTGCCAATCTATCGGCTCAATGCCGTTATCTGTAAGAAATTTATTTACAGCGCTGAAATGGCGGCAGCCGAAAAATCCGTTGTAAGCGGAGAGGGGCGAGGGGTGAGCGGCTTTAAAGACGGCGTGCGCGGGGTTTGTGATAAGCGGCGCTTTCGCCTTAGCGTTGCCGCCCCAGAGTATAAACGCGGTAGGCTGCGGGCGCTCGTTCAGCAGGCGGATAACGGCGTCGGTGAGCTGTTCCCAGCCCTTGCCGCGGTGCGAATTAGCCTGCCCGCCGCGCACGGTTAGCACGGTGTTAAGCATAAGCACGCCCTGCTTTGCCCAGTCGGTAAGCTCGCCATGGTGCGGGGGAGCGATACCGAGGTCGCTTTGCAGCTCTTTAAAGATATTTTGCAGCGAGGGCGGGGGCGCAACGCCGCGTTTCACGGAAAAGCAAAGCCCGTGTGCCTGACCCTCGCCGTGGTAAGGGTCTTGCCCGATGATGACCGCCTTGACGTTTTCATACGGCGTATATTTCAGCGCATTGAAAATATCATACATCGAGGGGTAAACGGGGTAATGCGAATATTCATATTTCAAAAATTCGCGAAGCTTCAAGTAATAATCCGCGTGAAATTCGTCCGCCAGCAGAGCGTCCCAGCTATTTCCTATATGCACCATTAGAAGAAAGCGGAGGTAGAGCCTGCGATAGCGCCGATCACGATACCGAGCACCATAACAGCGGCGATCGCGAGCATGATTATGCGCATAAAGAGCGGCTTATCGCTCTTCTGCTTCTGCGGCATTTGTTTTTTATCTGACATTTAGATTACGACCTTT
>DBEZOM010000047.1:0-12948 GCA_048252855.1 Ruminococcus sp. | reverse complement strand
GGAGGGCTGTTGCGATGGACGAACTGCAAATTCTGAAATATGAGGAAAGGTCGGCGGGCGGCGAGCTGCTGCACGTCAAAAAAGTGGCGCTCGGCGAGGGCGTGCTGGACATCTGCGTCAGCTCTGACCTCGCAAAACTCGACCTCTACATAAACGGCGTGCTCGCGATGCGGCAAAAAAGCAGCGGTATTTTCAATTTCGTACTGCCAAGGCCCGCGCAGGGCAGACTGCAAGTGCGCATCTCGCCCGCTAAACAGACTGACGCTTTCCATGAACTGACATTTGAGATATGACATCGGCGCCCGAAGCCTCGCAATTTGCGAAAAACTTCGCGGCGCCCTTGATTTTTTCGCACAAATATAGTATAATAGTATAGATATTATGTTTTTTGGAGGAAAATCAATGGCTGATTTAGTTGAAGAGATAAAAAGGCGGCGCACTTTCGCGATAATTTCGCACCCCGACGCCGGTAAGACCACGCTTACCGAAAAATTCCTGCTGTACGGCGGAGCGATCGCGCAGGCGGGCGCTGTTAAAGGCAAGAAAAACTCGCGCCACGCGGTTTCTGACTGGATGGAAATTGAAAAGCAGAGAGGAATATCCGTAACCTCCTCGGTAATGCAGTTCCAGTACGGCGGCGCTTGCATAAATATTCTGGACACACCGGGACATCAGGACTTCTCGGAGGACACTTACCGCACGCTGATGGCGGCGGACTCGGCGGTCATGGTCATCGACGCTTCAAAGGGTGTTGAAAATCAGACGAGAAAGCTTTTTAAGGTGTGTGCAATGAGAAATATACCCATTTTCACCTTTATTAACAAGCTTGACCGCGAAGCCCGCAACCCGTTCGACCTCATCGAGGAGATCGAGCAGGAGCTGGGTATGCCGACCTGCCCCATCAACTGGCCGATCGGCTCGGGCAAGGATTTCAAGGGCGTTTACGACCGCCGGAGCCGCCACGTTATTTATTTTGACCCGACTGGCGGCAGCCACAAGGTCTCCGCGACCGAGGCTGACCTCACCGACCCCGCGCTTGCCGACATTCTCGGCGAGGTGAATTACGAAACGCTCAAGGACGACATCGAACTGCTGGACGGTGCGAGCGACGAGCTTGACCTCCAGGCGGTGCACGGCGGTAGGCTTTCGCCTGTATTTTTCGGCTCGGCGCTGACGAACTTCGGTGTTGAACCGTTTCTGGAAGAATTTCTCAAAATGACCCCTCCGCCGCTGCCCAGAATGTCGAATGACGGCATCATCGACCCGTTCTCGCCCGATTTCTCGGCGTTTGTTTTCAAAATTCAGGCAAATATGAACAAGGCTCACCGCGATAGGATAACATTCATGCGCGTTTGCTCGGGTAAATTTGACAAAGATATGGAAGTTTTGCACGTTCAAGGAAACAAGAAAATGCGTCTTTCGCAGCCGCAGCAGATTATGGCGCAGGAGCGCGAGATAATCGACGAGGCGTACGCGGGCGACATCATCGGCGTATTCGATCCCGGCATTTTCTCAATAGGTGATACGGTCTGCTCTCCGAAACATAAATTTACATTTGAGGGCATACCCACCTTCGCACCCGAACATTTCATGCGCTACCGCTCGAAAGACACGATGAAGCGCAAGCAGTTCGTCAAGGGCATCACGCAGATCGCGCAGGAGGGCGCTATCCAGATCTTCCGCGAGCCGCTGATGGGCATGGAGGAGGTCATCGTCGGCGTCGTCGGCGTGCTTCAGTTCGACGTTTTTGAGTACCGCATGAAAAACGAGTACGGCGTCGAAATGCTCAAAGAGGGGCTGGGCTACTCGTTCATCCGCTGGATCGACAGCGCGCCGTGCGAGCCGAAAGACCTCAAACTCAGCTCCGACACCAAACTCGTGACCGACCTAAAGGAAAATCCGCTGCTGCTTTTCACCAGTGAATGGAATATTAGGTGGGCACTGGAACGCAATGAGGGTCTAGAGCTTTCGGAATTCAACCGCGGCGACCTCCAGTGATCTGAACGATGAAATTTCGCAGCTATCTGACGTGTGTTGCCATCTTTTTAGTGGTTCTAATGGGTGTATCTTACAGAATTTCTGAACCGCCGACTGATAATTCAAACTCGTCAGAGCAATCCCCATCTGCCATTGTTAAGCAAAATGTGCAAAGTAAGTCAGATGATACTGATTATACCATTAAAAATGCCGACACTGACGGAAAATCCGACGATCCCGACCTGCTTTACTCGCGCGACGGCGTGTCTGTTCGGCTTATCGAGAGCAATCTTTCGCGGCAAACGCTGCGTTTTGAGATGACGAACGATTCGCCCGACGAGGTCATCATCTCGACCGACGCGGTAGCGGTGAACGGCTTTGTCAGCGGCGCTCACACCCTCGCGATCGTCGCGCCGAGCAGTACCGAAACGCGCGTGCTGACGGGTATTTGTGACGATCTGCCTGAAAAGTCTGAAATTGACAGCGTTAGTCTGCGCTTTTTTATCGACAAGGACGACGGCGATTCGTATCTTAGCGAGCGGGTGAGCATTGTGTACGCTGACGGCGCACACTCTTACACGCCGCCGAAAAACGGCACGCTGGTCTATGAGGACGACGGGCTGAGAATCTGGTCGGTCGGCTCTGAGATCGCGGAGAATTTCGGCGAAAAGCGGCTTTGGCTGAAATTTGTTGCCGAAAACAGCGGCGCTGAGCGCATGATTTCGCTGACTGAGATACGCGCGTTCGATGGCGAGGGCGCGGCGGTCACTGCCGACTGCTTCAATAGCGTGACTTTGCCGAGCGGCACGAGCGCGAACACGTCTTTCATGCTGGAGGGCGACACTTTGGCGGTCAAGAAAGTTGCGCTGAAATTCCGTATTGAGGATATTGTGGGTGGTACTGACATTTACGGCGACTCGAAATTGTCCGACACGATCGAAATTGAGATATAAAAAACGTCCTGTTCCACGGCGGAGCAGGACGTTTGCTTTTTGTTAAGTTAAGAGATTCCCTCGGTCGAAATGTAGTCGGAAATGTTCTCGATCGCCTCGGCGATGAGCGCCTTGAAGCGCGGCGCGGCTGCGTCGGCGGTCTGCTGAACCTCCTCGTGCGTTAGGGGCGTGCTGCTGATGCCTGCTGCTTGGTTGGAAATGCACGAAATGCCACAAACTTTCATTCCTGCGTGGCGTGCGGCAATGGCTTCGACCACGGTGGACATTCCAACGGCGTCAACGCCCATCTTTCCGAGCATTCTGATCTCGGCGGGCGTTTCAAACGAAGGGCCTGTAAGCTGCGCATAAACGCCCTGCTTCATGGAAATTTTTAGTTCGTTAGCCGTATCTAGGATTATCTCGCAAAGTTTGTTGTCATAAACATTGCTCATATCTGGAAAACGTGTGCCGAGTTCCTCGACATTCGCGCCGACAAGCGGATTCGGAGCAAAAAGCGCAACGTGGTCGCGGATAAGCATGAAGTCGCCCGCGCAAAAATCGGGATTGATGCCGCCCGAAGCGTTGGTCAAAAACAGCACTTTCGCGCCCATCATGCGCAGCAGGCGGGCGGGAAGCACCACGTCGCTGATCGGGTAGCCCTCGTAGTAGTGCACGCGGCCTTGCATGACGGCGACCTTTACTCCGCCGACAGTTCCAAAAACGAACCTGCCCTTGTGGCCCGGCACGGTCGAAACGGGGAATCCCTCGATCTCGTCATAGTTTACCGAAATTTCCACATTTACCTTTTCATCGGCGAATGCACCAAGCCCCGAGCCGAGCACAAGCGCTATCTCGGGCACAAAATCGGTCTTTTCGCGCACACTTTTTAGGCATGCTTCCAGTTTATTGTAAACAGAATTGCTCATATCAAACGCTCCTTTTCGGCTTCATCGCCTCAAGTCGGTAGATCGGCATACCCTGCTCGGAGAAGCGCCGCTCGTACTCGGTCACGATGTTGCCCTCGAAATCTGAGTTGTGCAGGTCGAGCGAAACGTTTTTCAGCCCCCACCCGCTCTGCGAAAATTCCGCGATGGAAAATTCAAAAAGCTGCATATTGTCCGTTTTCTGGTGTATCTCGCCGCCGTCTTTAAGCAGCTTCTCGTATATCTGTAAAAATTTATGATGCGTCAGACGGTGCGCCGCGTAGCTTTTTTTCGGGAACGGGCAGCTGAAATTCAGATAAATGCGCTCCGCCGAGAGCGGCTGCACATAGCAGTCGAGGTACTCCGCCCCACCGCGCAGGTAGCGAATGTTCTCGATGCCCTCCGCCAGCGTTTTCTCCGCCGCGTCAACTATGACGTTGCTCGCCTTTTCCACCGCCAGATAGTTGTACTGCGGCTCGCGCTTCGCCAGCTCGCGTATGAACTGCCCCTTGCCGCAGCCGATCTCCAGCACTATCGGCTTGTCGTTGCCGAAAATCGCCTTGTAATCCAGCATATTTTCTGTATCTTTTACCGAAAAATCCCTGTTTTCGCGATCCATGAAGATTATCATGTCGCCGCAGGCAGCAAGCCTTTCGTCAAGGTGCTTTTTGCTTCTCATTCTCATAATTGGTTATTTCCTTTTACGGTTCATAATTTTTGACAGCCCGCCGTGTTCAAAAAACTCCTGATCGGCGGTCAGCGTTACCCATTCGGCGAAGTTGCCGTCCAGCGGGTTCTCTATCGGGTAGATGTTCAGCATGACTTCCGGCTCGCCCGCGCCGCTGAAACTGGGCACGAACTTGAAAATTATCTGCTTGTTCATGCCGCCGCGCAGCTCGTCCTCCGTCAGCGCGCCCTCGGCGAAAATGTTGCCCTCCGCGCACTGCGGTATCTTGATCTCGCCGAACTTCGCGCGCCAGACTTTGCCGCCGTCCTTGCGCTCAAATAGCTCGGCTTTGCGGCGAATCGTCTTAACTCCCGCGCCCGCAGGGTAGGTCACGTCGATCATGTCGAGCGTCAGCTCGCCGCTGTCTACCGCCTCGCCCGAAAGCGTGAACATCACGCCTTTTGACGAAGCCGCGCCGTCGCTCTCTGCACTGACAGAAAATGTCAGCCTGTCGATCATAACTGCGCCGCAGCCCGACTTTTTCAGCGCCACACGGCTCGCGTCGCGTTTCTGCATCGCGCGCACTACCATGTCGCTAAAGCTATTTTTTGCCATTACAGCGATACCTCAGTTCCGCCGAAAGGTCTTATCGAGAGCACATAGCAGCTTCCTTCGCCGAATACGCCCTCCATCGCCGACTTGAATTTCTCCAGCTTTTCTTCGGGCACGAATGCCTGTATAGTGCCTGCAAATCCGCCGCCGTGCACTCTGCAAGCGCCCTCGCCGTCGAGAACGTCGGAAGCGATATAAAGCGCGAGCGAAAGACCCTGCTCGGCGGGGTTAGATGAAGCATATATATTCTGTAAATATTTGTAAGAACTGTCACCCGACTCGTTGATGAGTTTAAGGAATTTCTTGAAATCGTGCGATCTCAGCGCCGCTGCCTGCTTAACTACGCGCTCGTTGTCGCCGAAGAAATGCAGCGCTCTCAGTACAGCGCGGTCGCCCAGCTTTGCGCGCAGTGTCGCGAGGTTCGCCATAACGTCCGCCTTTGTCAGCTCGCGCAGGTAGTCCTTGCCGAAGAACTGCGCTACCGATCTCATCTCGGCAGGGATAGCGGCGTACTCGGGCGTGAGGTCTGAATGGCTGCCCTTTGTGTCAACTATGCAGAGGCGGTGTCCGCTGGCGGCGAAGTCAAAATCTATCGCTTCGATAACGGGGTTCGCCGTGTCGGCAAAGTCGATGGTGATAAAGCTGCCGACCGATGAAGCCATCTGGTCCATCAGTCCCGAGGGCTTGCCGAAGTAAATGTTTTCCGCAAACTGCGAGATCTGCGCGATCTCAACGGGCGATACCGCGAAATCGTTGTACAGACCGCTGAGTATAGTGCCTACCAGCACTTCAAACGCGGCGGAGGAGGAAAGCCCCGAGCCTTTGAGCACGTTCGAGGTGGTGTAAGCGGTAAAGCCGCCGACCTTGTAGCCGCGGCGAAGCATACCTGCCGCAACTCCGCGTATCAGCGCGCAGGAGGTGTTTTCCTCTTCGTCCTTTATCTCAGTGTCGCTCGAGTCTACCGTGTCCATAGGGAAGCCCTGCGACTTTATGCGAATTATCCCATCGTCGGTGGGCACTACGGCGGCGATAACGTCTAGCGAAACGCCCGCGGCGAGCACTCTGCCGTTATTGTGGTCGGTATGGTTTCCGCCGACCTCAGTTCTGCCGGGGGCGCTGAAAAAGCGCTGGGGCTTCATGCCGAAAAGCGCTTCAAATTCCTCTGCGGCGGCGGCATAGCGCTGAGCCTGTAATGGCGCTGCTTCCGCGCCGTAAATTTCTTTCAGTGTATGTATCATTTTCTAATACCTCCGTAAAAGGCGTTGCCGCCGATATATCATTCTAATTATAACATATCCGCGCTGATTTTGCAATACCCGCGCCAAAAAAACAGCCGTTCCCACAAGAGAACGGCCGTGAATTTATGCAATTTTTCGCTTAGAAACCAAGTATTTTCTTGAAGTCGCCCGCTATGGTAGCTTCCAGCTCCTTAGCAGCCTCTCTGCTCTCGCCGATGGTGGTGTAGTAAGCCTTGATCTTAGGCTCAGTACCCGAAGGACGAATGATAACAGAAGCGTTCTGCTCGAGGCGGAATGCCAGTACGTCAGACTTAGGCAGGGTGATGGCGGTCTTTGCGCCGGTAGCGAGGTCTACCTCTTCCGAAGCCATGTAGTCGCCGAATCTCAGTACCTTGAGTCCGCCGATCTCCTTCGGGGTATTGGTGCGCAGGTCAGCCATGATCTCCTTCATGCGCTCCATTCCGCTCGCGCCTTCGCAAACGAAGGACTCCTGCGAGTGGAGGTAGTTGCCGTACTTAGCGTACATCTTATCTCTTGCTTCCAGCAGCGAGATGCCCTTAGTTCTGTAAAATGCAGCCATTTCGCAGATCAGCATAGAAGCTACTACTGCGTCCTTGTCGCGTACATAAGAGCCTGCGAGATAGCCGTAGCTCTCTTCAAAGCCGAAGATGTATCTGGAATCCTCGCCCTTAGCCTCGAGGAAGCCTATCTGCTCGCCGATGAACTTGAAGCCGGTGAGAACTTCTCTCAGCTCTACGCCGTACTCCTCAGCCATCTTAGTAACGATGTCGGTGGTAACGATGGTCTTTACAGCTACGGGGTGCTCGGGCATAGTGCCGAGAGCCTTGCGCTCGTGGCAGATGTACTCCATCAGCAGCGCGCCGACTTCGTTGCCCGAGAAGAGAACGTAGTCGCCTGCGGGTGAGGGAACTGCTATACCTACTCTGTCAGCGTCGGGGTCGGTAGCCAGCAGCAGGTCGGGCTTTACAGTTTCGCAAAGCTTCAGACCGTAAGCGAGGGCTTCCTTTATCTCAGGGTTCGGGAAGGGGCAGGTGGGGAAGTTTCCGTCGGGGTTCTCCTGCTCGGGAACTACGGTAACGTCCTTTATGCCGATCTTCGAGAGTATAGCGCGTACAGGCTTGTTGCCGGTACCGTTGAGGGGGGTGTAAACTACTTTGAGTCCGCTTTCAGCAACGAGGTCGGTATGTATGCCCTGCTCCATTACCTTAGCGAGGTAAGAGTCGATGCAGTCCTGCTCGATGTACTGGATCATGCCGCTTGCAAGGCCTTCCTCAAAGGAAACTATCTTAGCGCCGCCGAACATGGGCACGTCGTTTATCTTGCCGATAACGGTGTTTGCAACGTCGAGGGTGATCTGGCAGCCGTCAGCGCCGTATACCTTGTAGCCGTTGTACTTAGCGGGGTTGTGCGAAGCCGTTACCATGATACCTGCGGAAGCGCCGAAGTAGCGTACAGCGTAGGAGAGCATGGGGGTAGGCATGAGCTCTTTGTAAATATATACCTTTATGCCGTTCGCAACGAGAACTCTAGCAGCCTCTTTAGCGAAAACGTCAGATTTTATTCTCGAGTCGTAGGAGATAGCTACCGAGCCTTTTTCAAAGTCGCCGTTTACGTAGTCGGCAAGACCCTGAGTAGCGCGGCGGATGGTGTAGATGTTCATGCGGTAGCTGCCTGCGCCGATAACGCCGCGGAGTCCGCCCGTACCGAATTCGAGATCTCTGTAAAAGCGGTCGAGTATAGCGTCGTTATCGCCCTCGATGTTTTTCAGCTCGGTCTGAAGATCAGCGTCGTCGGTAGCCTTTTCGCACCATAATTTGTACAAAGACATGATTTCGTCTGTCATTTCAATATCACCTCATAAAAAAATCTTAGTCAGCGCAGCGCTTTTGCGAACGCGCGCCGTTTTTTTCTTATTCATGATTTAATTATATCATATCAGTAGAATATTTTCCAGTGTTTTCGGTACTTTTAAAAGTTTGTTCATTAAATTTTGTTGTTTTTTACACCGATAACGTTTTCTTCATCGGCGAATTTGTGCGCGGGGCGGCTCATGTCGCCCAATACTTTCTGTCCAGCGTGCGGTAGCCTGCCGCTTCGATTATGTGCCTGTCCTCTATCAGCTCGGAATTTTCAAGGTCGGCGGCGGTGCGGGCTACTTTAAGTATCTTGTCGTAGGCGCGTGCCGATAGCCCAAAGGCTTCAAATACCGTTTTCAGCGCCTCCTTAGCGTCATTCGTCATAACGCAAACTTCGCTCATCATGTCGGGCGTTATCTTCGCGTTGCAGGTTATCTCCGTGCCCGCGAAACGGCGGTTCTGTATGTCGCGCGCCGCCTGCACCCTCTCGCGTATCGCGGCGGAAGGTTCGGCTTTTTCTTTTGAGGCTAGGTCGGAAAACTCCACCGCCGCCGCTTCGCAGTGTATGTCAAGTCGGTCGAGCAGCGGGCCAGATATTCGCGAAAGGTAGTTCTCGACCTTTTTAGCGCCGCAGGTGCATTTGCGCGTAGGGTGTCCGTAATATCCGCAGGGACATGGGTTCATCGCCGCCAGCAGCATTACCGAGCTTGGGTAGGTCACCGTGCCCGCTGCGCGCGATATTGTAACTTTTCCGTCCTCTAGCGGCTGGCGCAGTATCTCCAGTGCGTTGCGCGAAAATTCGGGCAGCTCGTCCAAAAACAGCACGCCGTTGTGCGCCAGCGAGATCTCTCCCGGCCGCGGCACGCTTCCGCCGCCCGAAAGTCCCGCCGTAGATACCGTGTGGTGCGGCGCGCGGAAAGGTCGGCTGGTTATAAGCGGGTGCTCGGGGTCTATCTCGCCCGCTACCGAGTAAACGTTCGTCGCGGCGATGGCTTCGTCAAAGGTCATGCGCGGCAATATAGACGGCAGCGCCTTTGCGAGCATTGATTTTCCCGAACCCGGCGGGCCTATCAGCAGCGCGTTGTGTCCGCCCGCGGCAGCCACTTCCAGCGCGCGCTTCGCCAATTCCTGACCCTTTATGTCGCAGAAATCGCAGCCGTCCGCAGCCTGCTCAAAATCGGGCTGATACTCGGGCTGCGGCGCTATCTTATGCTTGAAATAAAAGTGCGCGACAAGCGTTCGCAGGTCGGGAACGCCGTAGACTTTTATGCCCGAAACTACCGAGGCTTCGGCGGCGTTGTCGGCGGGCACGAATATCTCGCTGCACCCAAGCTTTTGCGCCAATATCGTCATAGGCAGCACGCCGCGCACCGCGCGTATCTCGCCGCCCAGCGATACTTCGCCGATGAACGCGGCGTTTTCCACCGCGCTTTTCTTTATCCAACCCTGCACCATGCAGAGCGCCGCGGCTATCGCGAGGTCGTGCACCGTGCCCGTCTTGCGCACATCGGCGGGGGCTAGGTTCACTACTACGCGCTGCTCGGGAAAATTCAGTCCCGTGGTGCGGAAAGCGCTTTTTAATCTCTCGCGGCACTCGCGCACGGCGGCGTCGGCAAGGCCTATTATCTGAAAGTCGGGAAGCTCGCTGCTGCCCTCTATCTCGGCGGTAACGGGGAAAGCGTTCAGCCCCGTGAGCCCCAGGCTCTTTACTTTATAAAACATCTGTCATCACCCATGCTGTCCAAAATTTTGTACAATTAGTCAGACAAATTCGCGCTGATAAATTCGAGTATATCGCCGTAAACTTCCTCGCGGCAAAGCTCGTTCAGCAGCTCGTGCCGCGCGCCTTCGTAAAGTTTCATCGAAGCGTCGCAGCGGTATTCGCAAAGCTTTTCGTAAACGCTGCGCACGCCTTTACCGTAGTTGCCAACGGGGTCGGCGTCGCCCGCGAGAAGCAGCAGCGGCAGGTCTTTGCGCAGATTTGTGTACCACTTGTCGTTTGAAACGTACCAAAGCACCTCTGCCAGATTTATGAAGCCGTTGACGGTGAAAATAAACGTGCAAAGCTCGTCAGCGGCGTATTTTTCAACTATCTCTTCGTCGCGCGAGATCCAGTCGTACTCGGTGCGGCGGTTCTCTATGCGCTCGTTGTTGCGGCCGAAGCCCAGCTTGTTCAGCAGTTCGCTGCGGTATCTCTCGCCCTTTACTTTTTTGAGTATCTCGCCCTGCGTGAGCATAGCCGTGATAGCCGCTCTGCCCAGGTTCGTTTCCTTGCCCGTCAGCTTCGAGGTCAGCCTGCCTGCGAAGCCCGCGCCTTTTTCGATGATGTCAGCTGCCGCGGACTCAAAGCCGTCAGCCGTGCCGATGAACACAAAAGCGCGGCACTCGCTGCCGTGGCGCAGAGCGTAAGCCCTCGCGAGGAAGCTGCCCATGCTGTGGCCCACCATGAAAAACGGCAGGGCAGGGAAGCGCTTTTTCATTATTTTGGTGAGCGTGCGCAGGTCGGCGACGGCGTTTTGCCAGCCGTTTTCGGGCGAAAAGTAGCCGAGGTCGGCGTTATCTGCGGCGGTCTTGCCGTGGCCGAGATGGTCGTTGCCGAAAGCCACGAAGCCGTTTTGCGCCAGATACGCCATAAAATCGCGGTAACGGTCGATGTATTCGCACATACCGTGCGAGATCTGCACCGCGCCCTTTATCTCGCCATCGGGTACAGCGGCGATGTATCGGCAGCGGTGAACGCCGTCGGCGCTGTCGAAATAATTTTCTTCAAAAGTGAAATTCTGTATATCAGCCATAATGTGCAGTCCTTTCTGATCTATATATAATAGTATAAACAGCCGCGGCGGTAAAATTCGCGCCGCTTAGTCCCAGCCCAGCGTTTCTTTTATTATCATGGTGAGGTACTTCGCCGCCTTTTCGTGGGTGGCTTCGGTTGGGTGCCAGTTTGCGGCAACGCCGTCTTTTTCCATATCCTGCTCAAAGAATTTCACGGTGAAAACTTTGCGGTCGCCCGTTTCGGCGCAGTAAGCGGCGGCGGCGCGCGCCAGCGGCAGGTATATGCGAGTGCCCATTATGCCCACTCCGCAGAATATTACCGAGTCGGGGTTGAGTCTGCGCACTTCTTTGAGGAATTTCACATACTCCGCCTGATAATCGGCGCGGCGGTCGGCAAAGTCGCGGCAGTAGCTGTCGTCATTCGTGCCGAGGTTTATAACGATTATGTCGGGCACGAAGCGCGAGAAGTCCCAGGCTACGTCCTGCGGCTTTACCCCGCCGAAACTGCCGCGCGAGTAGCCCAGGCTCTCGTAAAACTGCGGCAGGCACTGGTCTTCCAGCTTAACGTCGCCCTCGGTGTATCCCGTGATTATGCCGTAGCCGCTGGCGGAAAACATACTGTAATCCGCGTTCAGCATACGGGCGGTCTTGTAGGCGTAGGCGCGGGTGACGTCCTCGGTCGCGGTCTTGAACTGGTGCTCGGCCACCTCGTCGTCAACGCCGTAGCCGCAGGTTATAGAGTCGCCGATGAATTCCATTTTCAGCGGTCTTTCCGCCGCGGGGGTGATGCTCGCGCCCTCGTCAGTTTCCAGCGGCTTCACGCCCGCCGCCGACATCGGGCTTTCGGTAAGCTTTATAACCTGCACGTTCGCAGTTATCGGCTCTTCGCTGTCGATAACGCATACGGTCTTTTCGTCGGTATCGAGCATTTCATCTGCCTTGCGCACGCCGTCAACAAATACCGCTACGCGCGCTGTCTCGTTCTGGTCGCCGTGTGCGATCTCGTCGGCAACGAAAGTAACGCTGAGCTTTTTGCCCGTAAACACAAACTCCGCGCCCGTGCCCGAAAGCGCGAGCCAAAGCGTATCGCCGATGAGCATAGTTCTTCCTACAAGTTTAACATTATTTTGGTCTGCTGTAAATTTCATAACTTCTCTCCTACTTCAAATTAGTTCCATATCGCCGAGCGAGCAAAGCTCCTGCCCGTCGAAAATGCAGTGGTCGGTGTGCTCAAGCTGGTTCACTGCGGCATATTTCGCCGCCATCGCCGCAAATGTCATTTCCTGCGTCAGCGAAATATCCTCGGGGCGGGCTGTACAGCGAATAGTCGCGAGCCTGCCCTTGCACCGCGGTACGATATGCCGCAGGGCGTTTTCGGGCGCTTCGTAAAGCGCTTCGTCCGCCTTGAATGCGCGGCAGCCCAGCGCGCCGTTTTCCGTTTCGTAGATGACTGCCGTGACTTCGCCTTTCAGCTCGGCCGCGCGGAGTATCCTGCAAAGTCTGGCGCTGTCGGTGATGTCCGCGACCACCGGCTCGGCGAACTGCGCCGCCATATCGAGCAGCGCACCGTAAAAGCGCATCTGCCGCGCGGCGGAAATATCCACGTTCTCGATCTCGCAAAGCCGCTCTGCGGGCGCTTTCAGCATATCTTCGGCGCAGGGGAAGTTATCGAGCAGGGCGTGGGCTATCTCGTTGGTATTCCTGCGGCGGTAGCAGCCGAAAAGCAGCATTTCGAGCATCTCGTGATCTTCAAACGAATCAAAGCTCATGCCGTCTGCCGCAAAGCGCCTTCTCATACGCTCGCGGTGACCCGCGTGCACTGTTTTGCCGCCTGCCGCGCCCATGCCAAACACCCCTTTCCCGACTGTTGCCTATACACATTTATTATAGCATTTTTTGCCGAAGATGTAAAGGGGCAAAAGGGGGCAATGGGGAAAATATTTGGCG
>DBEZOM010000046.1:0-2566 GCA_048252855.1 Ruminococcus sp. | reverse complement strand
GTTTCAGACGGTCTATGCAGACGATAACGCTTATGATAACAACGATTACAACAATTATACAGATAACTACGCGGATAATTATGCGGACGATTACAACAACACATACCCCGCCAATTTCACCGAACCCCAGCCTATGCCAATGCCTGCACCCGCTCCCAAGAAGAGCGGCAAGAAGATGATAGCCGCAGTGTGCGCTGTGTGCAGTGTAATGCTCGTGCTGATGGCGGTGCTTTGCGCAAAAGTTATCTTCGGCGGTAAGAAGATTCAGACCGACAGCTCTTCGTCACGCCCGCTAAAGGCGGATGGAATTGCTGTTGCGGAGGATAGCTCGAGCGTTATCGTCGCGGAGGATAGTTCGGCGGCGGAAACTGCGGCGGCAACAACTGCGGCTACTACTGCCGCCACTACTGCGCCTGCGGTAAAAAGCGAGAAAAAAGCGTCGCTCTCGGCTATTCAGCTCAAGGGCATGACTGTCGGCGAGATACGCGATTACGTCGGCGATGATTATGATTATATATTCGGAACGGGAAAGGCTAAAGATTATGTAGGAATAACCAGCGATAAGTATTTCAGCGGCATAATGGTCGCGGGCATGAAATATAACGGCGAAAATCCCGGAAGCGCTAAAAATGCGGTAAATGCTTTTCTCTCGTCGGAAAACGACGACCTGTACCCGAATGTTTACGTCCTCGAGGGCACGAAAGGGCTGATAGGCTACGACCTTAACGGCGACGAGGTAAGGTCGGGGCTGACGTTTGAATATCTATTGACAGCAATTGACTGTTTGAACGGCGTGGAAGTTCCAAACAATTGTTCAAGGTCGATAATCGAGGGATATGTTGTAAATTTATATTTTGATCTTGATATGCCTACGGGTCAATATGCAGTTTGTGATCTGGAGAACGAGGGAGAGAGAGCCAGATTATACAGCGCCGAGATAGTCTGCAAGGCTGATGATTACGAGTGTATCAAAGACAGCAGCGTGGCTAGGATAAAAACCGAAAGCGCGCCTTTGCTGACTGCTCCTGATGGTGGATCGGCTTCGACTCTTGTAACGCTTGAAAAAGGCGCAGAGCTTTATATAGGCAATCTGTATGACCCGTTTGAAGTTGCTGACGAAAGGCCGGACAGCGAACTCTACTACGAAGTCAGGCGCTATGATTTTTACGACAAATACTGGAACAAAATAGTGTACAAGGTCGGCTATATCCGCGCCGACATGATAGAATTTGAATAAACGGGGGTCGGAAAAATGTTCTGTAAAAGATGCGGAAGTCAGATAGCTGACGAGGCTAAATTTTGTCCGCGGTGCGGGGAATATCTGCTGGAAAACGGCACTGCGGCGCACACGGCGGATATGTCGGCGGTGAAGAACGCTTTTTATAAATACAAATACGTCATAATAGCCGTGGCTGTGACTATATTCGGAGTGATCATCGGAACGATGCTTGTAAACGCCCACAAGAAAAATGTTGAGGAAAAAGAGGCGGAGGCTATGGAAGAGCTTTTGAGTAAGAACAACGAAAAAGCTGAGATAGCTTACGATATTATTTCTGACTATCTTGACGATTACATTTATGAGAATGATGAATACTTAGGCGAGTTTTATTTTGTTACAAATCTAGAGCCGATCATGTTAGACCCTTATCGCTCTGAACAAGGTTTTTCAGAAGATACGTCTTTATATACAAAGCAGGAAGAATTTAAGGACACGATAAACGAGGCTGTGTATGAGCGTTTGGAGAATGAATACGGCGGACCTTACGGTGAGCTGTATGTCGAGATAGAATATGACGAGGTGGTAAAGGTTCTGTACTTAGAGGATTATATTGCAGGGCAGTATCCCGAACCGCCTAAGAATGTAAGAGAATCAAAAAGAATATACGATGAGCATGATGATTAAAACGGGAGGAACCAAACCATGTACTGTAAAAAATGTGGAAATGAAGTAAACGACTCTGCGGCGTTCTGCAAGAAGTGCGGATACCGCTTTCAGACGGGCGATAAGCCTGCAGGGGTGCAGGCGCGTGCAAGCGTAAGGGCGAGCGTCAGCCCAAGCCCCGTAAGGGTCACGCCTGCGGCGGCAGAGCCGGTGAGCGCAGGCGTAAAGCCCCGTGCGCGTGTGAATAAGTATTTTGTGATAGGCCTTGCGGCGATACTTGTGGTAGTCGCGGCGGTGGTGGTGATAATCAATTTCGTTGTTAAGGCTACCAAGTCTGACGAAGATATAATCATCGAAGCCTTCAAAAACACTTTCGTCGCTGAGAGCTATAAATATACGCTCAAATGCAATCCTATCAACGGAGAAGAGGACTATGATAAAAACAGTCAGTACATATCTTACGTTGAAAGAAGCAGTAATAATGGCGATGTTGTCTTTTATGTGGAAGATTGCAGTAAGAGAAAAGGCTCAAAAGATTATTACGAGAGATATGTATATAAAAAAGGCAAATGGTATGAGCGGGAAGATGATGATTATGTAGAAATAGAATACGATGATAAAGATGATAAAAAGGACGCTGAGAAAAAGACAAAAAGTATAATCAAGAATTATTATGCTATAAAT
>DBEZOM010000045.1:0-7061 GCA_048252855.1 Ruminococcus sp. | reverse complement strand
GTACAGATATTTTCTCTATTGATTTTCGCAACAATATCTATCGTAAAGGAGTATAAATATATGAAGCTTGGAAGAAGAGCCATGATACGGCTTGTAAGCCTTACCGCGGCGGCGATCGCAGCGCTCAGCGCTAGGAATATCATCCTCATGCGTGAGAATAGGAACAAAGACATTCTTATCAGCAACGGCTATGTGCGCGCTTTGGAAGATCTCTCAGCGGCGGCGGACAACATAAGCAGTACGCTAGAAAAACAGCTTTACGCGGGTACGCCCGAACAGCAATCGAAACTTGCGGACAAGCTTTTCAATGAAGCGTCCTCCGCAAAATCAGCAATGCTCCAACTGCCCGTTCAGGAATTGTCGCTTGAAAACACATACAAATTCCTCTCGCAAGTCGGAAACTATGCGCAGTCGATAGCAAAAAAATCAGCGGCCGGTGAGGAAATTTCGGACGATGAATATAATAATTTGAAATCACTTAGAAAATACGCTGAAACGCTTTCATCAGATCTTTGGTCGCTGGAGAAATCGGTTTCAAGCGGCGAGATAAATATATCAGATATTTCAAATAATGATAATACAAACTATGCAGAAGTCACCGAGGGTTTTACAGAATTTGAGGAAAGTTTTGAATCATATCCCCGTCTGATATACGACGGCCCATTCTCTGACCATATCATGGAGAAAGAACCGCAAATGCTAAAAGGCAAGGATAAACTCAGTAAATCAAAGGCTTTAGAGCGTGCTTCCATGACGTTGAATGTATCTGCCAACGATCTTACAAACGTTACCGAACGAGGCGGAAATCTTCCGGCATGGATATTCTCCGACAGTGAGAACGGCGTATCATGCGCTGTCACAAAACAAGGCGGTATGGTTTCATATTTTATAAAATCGCGCCAGCCTGAGAATGTATCGCTATCCATGAAAGAAGCTCTCAAAAAAGCTGAGGAGTATATTGCTAACTCATCATACGATAATATGAAAGTGACATATTACGAAAAGCAGGACAATGTTGTCACCGTAAATTTTGCGTACTGCATCGACGGCATAACCTGCTACACAGATCTTATCAAAGTTTCCGTCGCGCTGGACAACGGCGAGATCCTCGGATTTGAAGCGAGCGGCTATATCGTAAATCATCAGAAAAGAGCTTTCCCCGACGAGCAGTTTTCTATTCGCGACTGCCGTGAAAAACTCTCGCCTATGCTGAAATGTATCGGTGAAAGTCGTGCGCTGATACCGTCCGACGGTGGAAACGAAGTTTACTGCTACGAGTACAAGTGCACCTCCGAGGACGGCAGAAACGTGCTCGTCTACTTTAATGCGCAGACGGGCGCTGAGGAACAGATCTTAATATTATTAGAAAATGAAAGTGGAACTTTAACGATATAAATTGGAGGAATTCTAATGAGTACAAATTTTAGTACAAGTGAAACCAGGCTGAATTTAATGCGTGCGTTTGCCGGAGAGAGCCAAGCGCGCAACCGTTACACTCTCGCGCAGGAAAAAGCGCAGCAGCAGGGGCAGTACGTCATCTCGGCGCTGTTCAAATTCACCGCCGATCAGGAAAAGGCGCACGCGAAGGTCTTTTACGAGCACCTCTCCGAGCTTTCGGGAAGCACGATCAAGGTCGATGGCGGCTATCCTGTTGACATTTCGAGCCAGTTATGTGATCTTTTGAAGATGGCGGCGCACAATGAAGATCAGGAAGCGGACGATGTTTACCCCGCGTTTGCCGAAACGGCGCGCGCCGAGGGGTTCACCAAGGTCGCGCAGGACTTTGAAAACATCGCGAAGATCGAGCGCTCTCACTCGGCGCGGTTCAAAAAATTTCACGACCTCTGTACTTCGGGCAGGCTGTTTTCCTCCGACAAGCCCGAGCGCTGGGTCTGCATGAACTGCGGATTTATCCTCGATAGCGAGCAAGCGCCGCAGAAATGTCCCGTCTGCGGGGTCGATCAGGGCTACTATATCCGCCTCGAGATGGCCGCGTGGGGACTTTGACCGAAGAAAAGCGGGCGACCTTTCAGCCGTCCGCTACATATGCAATATAAAAATATGAAATCAATATTCGTACTTGCTGCCGCCGATAAACTCGCGCACCATGCTGCTTTCGCTGACCTCTTCTGCCTTTACGCTTTCGAGGTCTTTTATCGCGTTTTCCATTGGCGAGAAGCGCAAAAAGCTGTCATAGCTGTATTTCAGCGAGTCTATATCCCCTGCCAAATAATTTTTATAAACGCTCGCTTCGTAACCCAAAAACGTATCAAGCTCGAAATTTGCCAAATGTTTATACGGCGCTATATAAAGATTTTCACCTTGCTGAACGCTGTCATACATATCCAATGTTTCCGCAGGCGTACGGTTTCGGAAATTTCTGTCGCGTATAATTCTCCGCATCAAACGTATCAACTGAGGGTGCAGCAGCTCGCCGTTTGCAAGTTGAATTCGCGTGCGCACGCTGACGTACAGGCGGTTCGAGATGTCCTCGTAGCCCGTCACCTCGGGGTTCAGCGCGTGTATGCCCTCGAAAAGTATCATCTCGCCGCGCTCGCGTTTGAGCTTTTTGCCCTGCACGCGCTGCTGATTTGGAAAGTCAAATGCCGGTATGTCTACCTCTTCATACCGCGCAAGGCGGTGCATATGCTCCTGCAAAAGGTCGATGTCGATGCGGTACGGCGACTCGTAATCCACCTTCTCGCCCTCGGCAAGTTCCGGCATTTTATCCTTTGGCAGGAAATAATTGTCCATCGAGATCGTGTGCGTCGCGACCCCCATGTTGTCTAGGTATGCTTCGATTTTCAGCGCGGTAGTGGTCTTGCCCGAGCCAGAGGGCCCCGAAAGCAGTATCAGCGGGCGCTCGTGCCGCATTTTCGCGATCTTTTCCGCCGCGCGCTTGCAGCTATTCTCGTATTCCGCGTCGCAGGCGGCGATAAACTCCCCCTCCCCGTTCTCGATCTGCTTATTTATCTCGCTGAAATGTATGATCTTCATTCCATTTTCTCCTTAAAAAGGGTATTATTTTTGTTCCCACTTCGCGCAGAGGTTGTTGAGCGTGTCCGTCATCGCCGCAAGCTCCTTGTTCGTCAGACCCGACGACATCTTCACAAGCTGCTGAAGTCGGTCGGCGGCGGCCTTCAGACGTATGTAAGGCGTGCTCTCGCGCTCGGTGTGAACGGCGGGCATCGGCTTCGCGTTTACAAATTCTCCCGTCAGCAGGTCAAGCTCCGCGCCGCTGTACGGGCAATGCGAATCAATCCCAAAATCGTCGTGCAGATGCGCCGTGTAACTCTCCGCCGACTCCGCTTCGCCGTGAATTACAAAGACCTGCGGCTTATCCAGCGCGTTTATCCAACGGTCTAGGCCAGCCTTGTCGGCGTGTCCGCTCATACCGGGCAGCACTAGTATCTTCGCCGCGACGTTTATATCTTCGCCGAAAAGCTTCACGCTCTTCGCGCCCTCGACCAGCTTTCTGCCCAGCGTGCCGACCGCCTGATAGCCGACGAACAACACCGTGCACTCGCTGCGCCAAAGATTGTGTTTCAGATGGTGCTTTATTCTGCCCGCTTCGCACATTCCGCTGGCAGATATTATAACTTTAGGCGTTTTGTTGAAGTTTATCGCGCGCGACTCGTCCGAAGTTACCGCGATGTTCAGCCCCTTGAACGAAATTGGGTTCACGCCATTGCGCACAAATTCCGCCGCTTCCTCATCGTAGCATGAGTCCTCGTTGCGGTTGAAAACAGCCGTCGCCTCTATCGCGAGGGGCGAGTCTACATACACGGGAAAATCGGGGAAACTCTTTACCAGCCCCGCCTGCTTGATGTGGCGAAAATAGTAAAGCAGCTCCTGCGTTCTGCCGACCGCGAAAGACGGTATCACCACGTTGCCGCCGCGCGCGAAAGTTTCGTCGATGACCTTTGCGAGCGCCGTCGGGTAATCGGCGGGCTTTTCATGAAAGCGGTTGCCGTAGGTCGATTCCATAACGGCATAATCGGCGTGCGAAAAATACTGCGGGTCGCGGATAAGCGGGATATTCGTGTTGCCGATGTCGCCAGAAAAAATAATCGTGCGTGTCTGTCCCTCTTCCGTCAGCGTTATCTCTATGCCCGATGAGCCGAGCAGGTGACCCGCGTCGCGGAAAAGCACGCTTATGCCCTCGCCCAATTTCACGGGCTGCTCGTACTCGTGCGGACAAAGCGCGCGTATCGCAAGCTCGGCGTCGCTCATCGTGTAAAGCGGCTCTACCTCCTGCTTGCCCTTGCGCTTGCCCTTGCGGCTGCGCCATTCGGCTTCAAATTCCTGTATGTGCGCCGAGTCGCGAAGCATTATCGAGCAGAGGTTCGCCGTAGCGCTCTGGCAATGTATCTGCCCCTTGAAGCCGCCCGCGCATAGCAGCGGCAGCAGTCCCGAATGGTCGATGTGCGCGTGGGTGAGCAGCACAAAATCTATCTCGCCGGGCGCGCATGGCACTTTCACATTGTCGAAAGCGTTCAAGCCCTGCTCCATGCCGAAGTCTACCAAAAATTTCTTTCCGCAGGCCTCTATGTATGTGCAGCTTCCCGTAACCTCGTGCGTCGCGCCGATAAACATTACTTTCATGAAATTTCACATCTCCTTTGCATTGGACGATCTCTGCGCAAGCTATGCGTATCGTCCTAAATATAACTTGATTATATTGTAACATATTTCACATACTTTTTCAAGTCTTGCGCCGAATTTTTATGCAGATTTTTCACAATCAGCTCATTTTGTCGCAAAAAAAGACCTCTCCATGATGTATATGAAGAGGTCTTTGAAATTATTCTGTTTTGCCCGCGAAAATTACGATACTATAGAGGAATCCTCAGCCTTGGAGTCAGCTTTCGACTCAGCCGCGGAGGAATCTGCCGCAGAGTCAGCCTTGCTCTCGTCAGCAGCCGAAGAAGAATCAGCAGCCGCAGCCGCGCTCGACGAACCGTCTGGCAGCTCGGTAACAGTTCCCTCTTCCTTAAGGGTCTTGAGCAGCTTCTTGAGGTTTGTATCGCCCGTAACGTTGAAATAATCGTCAACGCTCAGTTCCTCGTTGTAAGCGCTGTAAAGCTTGCCGTCTGCTACCATAATATTGCTGTCATAGATGAAAACGTAAGCGGTAGCCTTTTTCTTATCCTTGAGGGTCATGCTGATCTCGTAGATCCTGCCGTAGTAGTTGTAAGTGCTGTCGGCGATGGCTCCTGTTTCAAATCCGTCGGGATTGATAACGTACTGGCCTATCTCCTTCATGTCGTCAACGGTCTTTACGCTGTCCTCGAGCGAGATTCCGCCGCTGAGGTACGAACCGCTGATGTCGTCCTTGTAGTCCTCAGCCTTAGACTTGAATATCTCGTCTGCCGAGGTGGTGTCAGCCTTGGTCGAGGTGGAAGAGAGGTACTTAGGCGCGGTAGCTTCGTCGATGGTGAATTCCTTAACGTAGTAGCCGTCGCTGTTGGTTTCGCCCTTCAGCTTGTAGCCTGCCTCAGCCAGCGTGTTATAAGCGGTGCAGGTAACGGTGAAAGTATCGCCCGCCTTGTAATTTCTGTCATACTCGTAGTTTTCGATAGAGTAGTATACATAATCCTTGATCTTGGAATCCTCAGCAGCCGAAGCGCCTCTAACGTGCAGGTAAGGCAGTGCGCCGCTGTAATCAATGGTGAACATACCGTCTGCAAAAGGATCTATCTCGTCAAGACCCTGAAGTCCTTCTACCTTGTAATCCTTAGAAGTTGTGCCATCGAAAGGCCAAACAAAGCACTTGGTCTTGATCTTGCCGTCCTTGTCTCTTACTGCGTCGCCGTTTTCGTCATACACATTGCTCTCGAACCAGAAGCCCTTAGACTTATCATCTTCGTCGAAATAATGCTCGTCATAAGAATAAACGCTTGCGGTAACGGTATATGTATCGCCGTTCTTGAGGTCTGCGCCGTAAGTATCATCGTAATCGAAGCTTACGTAATCGTAATACTTAGCTGTGCTCGGGTTTATCTTTACTTCAGCGTCGCCCTCGTAGCCCTCGAAAGAAACGTCCAGACCCTCAAAAGGATCAATAGTTTCAGCCTGATCCAGCCCCTTTACCTCTACCTCAAACTCGGTATTGGTAAGCTTTACGTTAGCCTCTTTAAGGGTATCCTCGTCGTACTCTACGGTGATCTTTACCTTATCGCCGTTTTTCAGACCCTCGGTCTTAGAAGCCTTTACTTTGATGGCGTATTCTTTGTCTGCGCCATAGTTAAAGTAATCATCGCCGTAAGATTCATCATCTTTTACCTTCTTGGTATCGAGGATAGCGTCGCGCATATCCTTAGCGTCGCCGTAATCGTCCTTAGCTTTTTCGTAAGCCTTTTTCAGAGTCTTTTTATCGCCGCTGAGATACTTGCTGTACTTCTTAGCAGCGCTGTCCTTGCTCTTTGAAGAGCTTGCAGCGTCGTCATCATTTTTATAAACATATTCACTGTAAGCTTCCGGCATACGAACATTTTCCTCATATACCAGATCAGGGTCTACGTTTAAGAAAGCCGAGCACTCGCCGTAGCCCTCAGGGCCTGAGAAATCAACGTATACAAGATCCTTAGCGTCGATCTTCTCGTACTTAGTCACCTGCTTTACTATTATAGCAGCCGCAATTATAACTGCTGCCGCCGCTGCTGCTGCGACCGCTATCTTTACTACGTTCTTGTTTCCGCCGCTTACCGTAGCGCCGCCGTTATTGAAAGCGGGCGCGGTCTGGGGCATCGACTGTGGCTGCTCGTAAGTCTGTGTTTCTACGCTTGCCGCCTGAGCCGCCTGGGGCTGTTCCTGAGCAGAAGCTGCATTTTCGCTCTGTACCTCAGCCGCGTTTGCCGCAGGCTCTGAATTTACCGCCGCGCCGCAGTTACCGCAGAATGTTTCGTTATCTCCGAGCTGTGCGCCGCAATTACCGCAAAACTTTGCCATTATATTTACCTCCATGATAATTACAGTAAGTTTATTAAACTTATCATTAAATATTCTAATATATACTTAAAAAAATGTCAATAGTTAAAACAACAAATATTTCAATATAT
>DBEZOM010000044.1:0-10556 GCA_048252855.1 Ruminococcus sp. | reverse complement strand
GAATAATTGTGGATAAACACTATTGACAAACGTGTGAAAATGTGTGATAATTGTAGTGTGGATAAGTGGGCGAAGTGTGCCCGCAAGTTTTCAGAGAAAGGAAATTTTGATATGAATATACTTAAAAGATCGCTCGCGGCTCTTTCGGCAGCGGCAGTAGCGGCAGGCGTATGCGGCTCTATCTCGGCTTCTGCATCGAGCGCTAAAGATATGACTATGGCTGATATAATCAAAGATATGGGCGTCGGCATAAACCTCGGCAACACCTTCGAGGCTTGCGGCGTCGAGACCGGAATAGGAAGCTGGACTTACAAGGCGGCTTTTGAAACGGGCTGGGGCAGCCAGAAGATAACTCAGGAAATGATACAGGGCATGGCTGACGAGGGCTTCGGCTCGGTCAGAATACCCGTGGCTTGGTCTAATACCTTTAAAAAGGGCGACACTACTTACACTATCGACCAGGACGCTCTCGACAGAGTTAAGGAAGTTGCTCAGTGGGCGGTAGACGCCGATTTGTACGTTATCGTAAATATCCACTGGGACGGCGGCTGGTGGGCTAAGGGCTTCGGCACCGATAAGGACGAGGCTATGAAGCGCTATACCAGAATGTGGGAACAGATAGCTGACGAATTCAAGGACTTCGACCAGCACCTTATTTTCGAGTCGCTCAACGAAGAGGGCGGCAGCTGGGAAGAATATGTTTCGAAGGACGAGTCTTACAAGATGCTCAACGAAGTAAACCAGACTTTCACTGACCTTGTAAGAAATTCCGGCGGAAATAACGCCGACAGACCTCTGCTCATCGCGGGCTACAACACCGACATCGCTAAGACCTGCGACGAAAGATTTGAAATGCCTAAGGACGACAAGAACCTCAGCGCGGTTTCCGTACACTACTACTCGCCGCAGCCTTTCGCTCTTGTTACCGACCCTGTAAGCTGGTGCCCGACCCCCCGCAAAGACTGGGGTACTGAGGAAGACTACATTGACCTCAACAACAGCATGGACACTCTGAAAAAGAGATTTGTTGACAACGGCGTGCCCGTTATCATGGGCGAGTGCGGCATGGGCTCTGAGATAATCACCAAGAACGAGGGCGATGCTACCAAGCTTATTCTCGCTGAGATCGAAGCTATGCGCACCAGAGGAATTGTCCCCGTACTTTGGGACATCAACTACACCGAGCCCAACAAGCAGGGCAACATTATCTACAACAGAAACACCTGCAAGCTTACCGACCCCGACCTCAAGGCAGGAATCGCGGCGCTTGCTGGCCTCGACCTCAAGAAAGACACCGTTATCTCGGGCGATACCGAGGCTGAGCTGACCTACAAGGGCGACTCGAAGAAGCTTGCCCTCACCGCTGACAGCGGCGCGGAAGTTAAGTACCTCTCGGGCAACGAGGACGTAGTTACAGTAGCGGCTGACGGCACCATCACCCCCGTTGCGGTCGGAACTACCGTTATAAAGGTATACACCGAAGCTACCGACGAGTACCTGCCCGGCTACACCGAAGTTACCGTAAAGGTAGTAGCTGCTGAGAACCCGCCCGTAGTGCCCGACAGCAAGATGACTGTTGAAAATTCTGTAAAGAATACTTCGCAGATCAAGCTGCCCGAAGGCTGGAAGTGGGTAAAGAACGTTGACCTCGCAGAGGGCGAGACCACTACCGCTAAGGCTATCTACTCTGACAAAAACTACAAGAACCGTACAGTAGAGGTAGAAATATACAGACAGAAGGTCGGCGAGGCTGACAGCAGCTCTGACAGCGATACTTCGAGCACCGAAGATACTTCTTCAAACAGCAGCTCCACTTCTTCGAGCAGCTCTTCAAGCAGCTCGTCTGCAAGCTCCGGCTCTTCGTCAAGCTCCGGCAGCGCGGCTTCTTCTTCGTCCGGCTCTTCGGCAGTCAACGACGATAAGAACGCGGCGACCGGTATCGGCGGCGGCATTGCAGGCTTTGCTCTCCTCGGCGCGGCTGCTATGGTAGTTGCTAAGAAAAAGGGCGAATAAGCCTAAAAGCTAACTGAATATAACAAAAATCGGACGTTTAGCGGCGTCCGATTTTTTTGTGCATATTTGATTTTTGCCGATCACAAAGGCGGGAAGTGCCCCAGCCCCGCAAGCTCGGAATTGTTGAAGCGCTTATCGCCCGTGACGTCTTTCACAAGCTCGATCTGCGGCGGCAGGTCTACGCGCGCGGAGATGTCGGGCAGCTCGATCTCCAGCGTGGCGAGTTCCTGCGAAAATGGGTAGATGTCTAGCTCAAAGATCTGCCCGCGCCAGCGGAAAACCACGCGCTCTTTCTCTATCGGCGAACGGTTCGGCGCAGCCTCGGCACGCAGCCGCTCAAATTCTTCCTCGCTTATCTCGCGCTCCTCCTCGGTGCGCACGCCGAACGATACGTCGCTTTTCTCGGTGTATGTGCAGACGTACCCGCGCTCGGGCGTGCCGCGGCGGCGTATCCTGCGGCGCACGCCGTCCTGCTTTATCACAAGGTAGATCTGGAGTATCTCGGTGCGCTCGCACTCGGGCAACTCTGCCAGCAGCTTTTCGCTCGGCATTTTAATAAGATATTTCCGCTCGATCTCAAGCGGTTTGCCTGTTTCTGACATATTTATCCCTCACAAACTTATCTTTTCGCCGTCCGCGCTCACCACTACGCCCTCGTAGATGCGCGACAGCTCTTTCTTGAAATTCTGCGGGTACTTCTCCGCGGGGCTGTAATGTGTCAGCCAAAGCCGCTTTGCGCCCGCGCTTTTCGCGAGTCGGCAGGCGTCCTGCATCAGCATATGTCCCTTTTTGTTCATGCTCTGCTTCTTGTCAAGCTCGCCGTACATTCCCTCGCAGATGAAGAGGTCGGCGTTTTCGGCGAATTTCGCGATGCCGCTGAAAGGCAGCGTGTCGGTGACGTAGCAAAGCTTCACGGCGGGGCGGCTCTCGCCCGTTACCATCTCGGCGGTGATAAGCACGCCGCTTTCCAGGGCAACGCTTCCGCCAGCGTGCAGTTTGCGCCATTCGCTTACGGGCACGCCGAGCGCTTTTGCCTTTTCGGGCAGGAAAACGGGCTTGCGTCGGAAGATCAGCGAGTAGCCCAGACAGCGGGTGCTGTGGCGCAGGGGCAGTGTGCAGATCTCGAGCATCGGGTCGATCTTTTCGGCGATGAAGCTTGTCGGCTCGGCGGTCGGCAGCTCGTGGAAAAATATCTCAAAGGGCAGTCTGTCGCAAATGCCCAACAGCCCGCGAACAGCCGTCAGCGTGCCCTGCGGCAGGTAAATATCCAGCGGCTCGGTGCGCGAGGCGTTGCCCAGCGATAGCAAAAAGCCGGGCAGACCCGAGATGTGGTCGGCGTGTATGTGCGTGATTAGCAGTATGTCGATGCGGCTGATCTTGCAGTCGGCGCAGGTCAGCGCTATCTGCGTGCCCTCGCCGCAGTCGATGAGCACCGCTTTTCCCTCGTGCTCGATGTAGCAGGAGGTCAGCCAGCGCTCTTTCAGCGGCATCATTCCTCCCGTTCCGATAAGGCAAATGTCAGTCATTTTCCCGCTCCTTTCGCTTTTTGTCACTAAAATGCAGAGCCGCCGCGCCTACCGCCCAAGTCAGCACCAGCCCGCATAGCGCTCCGCAGCTGTCTATCAAAACGTCGCGTACCTGAGCGCTTCGTCCCGCAACGAAAAGCTGATGAAATTCGTCGCTCGCGGCATAGGCGGTCGCGAATATCCATGCCGCGACATATGCCTTGAACGGCTTGCGAACGCCGTCTTTCGCGAGCTGTTTGAACGTCACGAAAAATTGCGAGGAAAGCACCGCCAGCACAAGATACGCCGTGAAATGTGCGCATTTGCGGACGATGAATTGCAGGCTCTCGACAAATTCCGCGCGTCTAGCCCCGCTGAATCCCGAAAAATCGGGCACTATCAGCTCGCAGAAAAAGTTTATAAACCCTCCGCTCGTTTGGCTCGATTCGTCGCCCGGCTGTGAGGAGAGGTAGAATATCAGCCCGCACCACGCCGCCGCGAGCACTGCAAATACAAGCCTTTTAAGCGTTCGGCGGTCGATGTATCTCAGAAATTCCAAACTGCTCATTCCTCCGCGCACCCGCTTTCAGCCGCGCAGTTTTCGCGGATAAATTTCAGCAACTCGCCCCGCTCGTTCGGCACGCGCTCCTCCACCACGGCGGCGAGGGTCTGCTTCAACGCGTCGCCGATAGCCTTGCCTTTCAGCCCAAGCGCCACCACGTCGCGCCCGTTTATCGTGAGGTCGCTGAGCTTCAGGCAGGCGTTCTCCTCCTCGAGCTCTATCGCGATCTTCGCCATCTCGTCCAGCGTCATCAGCTTCTCCGCGCGCTTGTAGTTCGACTGCGCGAGGGTGTCGGCGCGGCGTATTTCGAGGTAGTCCATGAAAAACTGCATATCGTACTTCGAGATGAATTTCGCAACGCTTTCCCGTCTGGGCGGGAAGCGCGTGTCGTGCTCGGCGATGAGGGCGCAGGCGCGCTCGCGCGTGTAGTTGTCCGACTTCATGCGGCGCAGTATCTCGTCGGCGTACTCCGCGCTCTTGAACTGGTGCTTTTTGAAGTGCGCCATGCCGCTCTCGTCGGTGAAAAACATATCCGGCTTGCCGATGTCATGCAGAAGCATAACCAGCCTCAGCAGCGGGTCAGGGCGGATATTATCAACGCTGTGTGTGATGTGTTCCCACACGTCGTAGCAGTGGTGCGGGTTGTTCTGCGGAAAATCGAAGCAGGGGCGCACCTCGGGTATCACCTGCGCGATTATCTCGCGAAACCGCCGCAGTACCTCGCCCGCGTGGGGCTGTACCAGCAGCGACCTCAGCTCGGCGTAAATGCGCTCCGCCGAAACGCCGTCCAGCAGACCGCGCATCTCCATAGCGGCGCGCGCCGTGTTTTCCTCGACCTCAAAGCCCGTTTTCGCCGCGAACCGCACCGCCCGCAGTATGCGCAATGCGTCCTCGTCGAAGCGCTTTTTCGGGTCGCCGACGCACCTCAGCACCCCGCGCCGAATGTCCTCCTCGCCGCCGAACGGGTCGAAAAGCTCGCCGCGCAGGCTTAGGCACATCGCGTTTATCGTGAAATCGCGCCGCTCGAGGTCGCTTCTGATGTCGCGCACAAACTGCACGCTTTCGGGGCGGCGGTGGTCTAGGTAGTCGCCGTCGGTGCGGTAGGTGGTAATCTCGACCTGCTCGCCGTCGATGATGACGGTCACCGTGCCGTGTTTCAGCCCCGTTGGTATCGTCCGCAGACCGTCAAACACCGCGAGGGTCTGCTCGGGCAGGGCGCTTGTGCAGATGTCCCAGTCGTGCGCCTGCGCCCCGCGTATCGAGTCGCGCACGCACCCGCCTACGCACCACGCTTCAAAGCCCGCGTTTTCGAGCATTTTCAGCGCCTGCGCGGCGTATTTCGGTATCTTTATATCCAAAATTTTCATTCTATCATTCCTTTTAATTTTGCCCTTGTTTGGAAATAATATCGTAATAACGATCAGAAAGGGCGGCAGAAATATGGAAGTTGCAGACAATTTCACAAACATATTCCGCGAGCGCCGCCGCTTTTTCGCACTGCTGTTGAAGCTTGGCTGGGGCGTTTTCGCGGGGCTGCTCGAGAGCCGCGGTCTGCCAAAAATTTTCTGCCTTATTTCTATGCTGCCGATCTTCGCTGCGATGGAGTGCCGCACCCGCCGCGCGCTTGTGCTGAAAATTCTGCCGTTCCTTGCCGCATATTGCACCACGAAAAGCTCGTTTTTGCTGACTATCCGCGATATTTCGGGGCTGCCGTTCGGCAAATATTCGGGCGCGTTCGCGCTGCTGGCGGTGCTCGCGGCGGCGGGGATAATGCTGCTCCCGCTCGCCGCTGCGCTCAGTTTTTACGTCGGCGTGCGCCCCTCAGATGTCGGCAAACTGCGCGGCGCGGCGTACCTCTCGGCGCTCTGGGCGGGCGGGGAGTACCTCAGCGGCTGCCTGGGCTTTTTCTCGTTCCCGTGGCTGGGCGTGTGGGCGCAGGCGGACGGCGCGCTGCCGCTCACACTCACCGCGAACCTGCTCGGCTGCCGATTTACCAGTTTTATCATCATGTATTTTAATGGTTTAGTGTACATTTTCTGCCGCTCGGTCAAACTGCGCCGCCGGCAGCCTATGGTGAAGTGCGTGGCGGCTTTCATCACGGTCGGCGGGCTGGTCGCCATCTACGGCAATTCTGAGATCTCGTCGCTGAAAGCTGAGTCCGCCGCCGGCGAAAAGCTCACCGCCGCCGCTTTGCAGCTAGACTGTGAGGGCAGGGAAAAGTCCGCGATGAAGCCCGCGCAGGCGGCGCGCGAGTATATGCGCCTTGCCGAAAAATGCACCTCCGCCGATGTGATATTCCTGCCAGAAACCGCTGTAAACGCTGCGTTTTCAGCCACCCACGCCGCATTTTCTCAGTTCGTCGAGTTCGCCGAAAAAAGCGGCAAAACAGTCGTGACGGGCTGCTTTTATAAGGACGAAACGCGCGGCGAAAAGTACAACGCCGTTATCGCCGTAACGCCCGAGGGCGCGGCAGAGAGCCGCTATTGCAAGAGCCGCCTTGTGCCGTTCGGCGAGTTCGTGCCGTTCGCGAAAAACAGCCTTGCCGCCTGCACTGCGCCATGTAAGCCGATAGATGTCGGCGGGGTGCGGATAGCCTGCGGCGTCTGCGTCGAGTCGATATACGGCGATATTTTCCGCGAACAGGTGCGGCAGGGCGCGCAGCTTATTTTTATCCCGACCAACGATTCGTGGTTCGGCAGCTCGTTCGCGCGGCGGGCGCACTACGTTCACGCCAAAATGCGCGCGGTGGAAAATTCGCGTTACACCGTTCGCGCGGGCAACTGCGGTATCTCTGCGATAATAACGCCGTGGGGCGAGGAAGCCGCCGCCGATCGCAGCCGCGAAAAGGGCGGCGTGTGCGCCGAAACGGCTCTGCTCAGTTCAAAAAGTCTGTACACCGCCCTCGGCGACGTTTTCATGCTGCTGCCGCTCACCCTTGCGGCGATGAGCGGTGCGGCAAGCGCAAAAGCGCGGTTCAGTCGGCGAATGTGATCTTGAAAAGCCTTGCCGTGTAGGGCTTTCTGAGCTGTACCGCCAGCCTGCCGCTCTCTTTGTGCCACTCGAAACGCTCTTCGTTGAAGCTCGGGTAGATGCAGCTTACCTCGGCGTTTTTGCCCGCGAGGAATTTTATCGGCAGCTCGGCAACGTCCTCCGCCGACTCTCTGCGCCATACCGCTATGTACGCGCACTTTTCGCAGCGCAGACCCAGCGAAACCCATTCGTCCGAAAAGCTTGATGTGCCCAAGCTCCAGAAGGGCAGCGCGGTCTTGATGTCGCGGCGAATTTTTTTGTAAACGGCTATGCCCTCTTTCACCAGCGCGCCGCTCTGCTCGTCGATGTTGGCGAGGTGGCCGCTCTGGTGTATGCGCAGCAGCATCGCGTTTATCATGTTGAATACCGTCTGCTCGCGGTCGCCGCCGTACATGGGGTAGCTCCATACCGCCGCCTGCTCGGGGGTGAGCGCCAGGGGCGCGTTTGCCGCTATCGTGCAGTATTTTCTGTAATCGTCCTGATCTGAGGTGGATTGTATCGAGTAGCGCGAGAGCATAGCGTAATCCATGCGCAAGCCGCCGCTCGAGCAGTTTTCTATGATGAGGTCGGGGTAGCGCGCGAAAACGCCGTCGAGCCACGCGGTGTATGCGCGCTCGTGGCCCAGCAGACCGTCTCCCGCGTTTTCCGCATTCTGCTCAGTGCCTATGCCCGGCTCTATGTTGTAGTCCATCTTGATGTAGCCAACGCCGTAATCTTTCACAAGTCGGTCGATCACCGAATCGGCGTATGCGCGCACCTTTTCGTTGCGGAAGTCGAGCTGATAGCGCGAGCGGTCGAAAACGCGCTTGCCGTGCCGCATGAAGAACCAACTGTTGTCGGCGGTGTCCTCAAGCAGCGGGCAGTGTATGCCCATTACCTCTATCTCGAGCCACACGCCGGGTATCATTCCGCGCTCGCGTATGCGGTCGGTTATCTCTTTCAGTCCGTTCGGGAAGCGGCGGCGGCTCTCGCGCCATTCGCCTACTTCGTCCCACCAGCCGCCGTCGGCGTACCAGCCCGCGTCTATGCAGAAATATCCGCAGCCCGCCTTAGCCGCCGCGTCGATCAGCGGAAACTCTTTTTCGGCGGTGGGGTCGCCCCAAAGGCAGTTCATGTAGTCGTTGAAAATTACGGGCAGATTTTCGTTGTCGCGGTTTCTGCGGCGTATAGCGCGGCGATATTTCGTCAGCTCGCCCACCGCTTCGTCAAAGCCCTCGCTGCTCACACATACCGCGCAGGGCACGCTCGTAAAGCTTTCGCCCGCCGCCAGCGTCTTGCTCCAGTGCGATTCTATCTCGCTGGGGCCTGAAAGCTGCAAGTAGAGGTGACCCTCGCGGTCTGAGATCTCCCAGTGCCACGAGCCGTTGTGCTCTATCTGCCATAGCATAACGCTGCCGACTTCGGTGTTTTCAAGGCAGCCCATAGGTATGTACTCCTTAGCCGACCAGTTGCCGACATTCGTGCAGGCGAATACTTTTGAGGAGTGCTGATAGTCGAGCGGCTGAGCCATTTCAAGGCCTACCTGCGGCAGGGTGTATGTTTTCCATTGAAGCTCGCGCTGCCAAGAGTTGTGGCAAACGCCTATGCGCATTTTCTCGTCCTGCGTGCGCAGACCCTCTTTCTCTATGCCCGTCAGACAGAATGAAGATACATACTCCAGCGTCTGCGGCTCGCTGCCCTGATTTTCTACCACCGTCCAGCAGCGCACGGCGGATATGCCGTTGTAGAACTGAAAATGCGAGGTGACGAGCGTTCCCGTGCCTTCGTCGAACTGCGCTATCTCCAGCTTTCTGCCCGTCTGATTGCAGGTGTCGGTGAAGTCTTTGAATTTCAGCGTGTATCCCGGCGCGGTTACGATGTACTTGTTGCCGTGGCGCTCGCCCGCGCGGTCGATGCCCGACATCTGCACCTCGCAGAGGTTAAAGCCGTAAGTCCCGCTGCGCGAAGTCAGCGTTTTTTCGTCAAATGGCAGCGACGAAAAATGCAGCAGCCGCGCGCGCTGTTCATCGTCTATCTCGAGCACGAAATATATGCCGTTTTCAAAAATCTCTATCCTCTTCATGTTATTTTCCTCTCATTTCCATAAGTCTGTCAAGTATCATATCCGCCGCCTGCAATTTGCTCATTTTTTCGAGCTCTTCCGCGCCGTCGGCGGTGATGAGCGTGAGCACGTTGGTATCAGTGCCGAAGCCCGCTCCCTCGGTGCGCAGCGAATTTGCGCATATCATATCGCAGTTTTTCGCTTTCAGCTTGCGGCTCGAGTTTTCAAGCAGGTCGCGCGTTTCCATCGAAAAACCGCAGATAAGCTGCCCCTCGTGCTTGTTCTCGCCCAGCGTTTTTAGAATATCTTTTGTGCGGCGCAGCGGTATAGCCATCTCGCCGTCTGATTTTTTTATCTTGTCCTCAGCCGTGTGCTCGGGGGTGTAGTCGGCGACGGCCGCGGCTTTTACTATAATGTCCTGCTCGGGCGCGCGGTCGGTCACCTCGCGGTACATATCCTCGGCGGTGCGCACATTCACTATCTTGGCAAAAGGCGGCATCTCGGCGGTGCAGCTTCCCGCGACTAAGGTAACGTCAGCACCGCGGAGCGAGGCTGCCCGCGCAATGGCTGCGCCCATTTTGCCCGTAGAGTGGTTTGTGATAAAGCGCACGGGGTCGATAGGCTCGCAGGTAGCGCCCGCGGTAACAAGCAGCTTCACGTCCGCCATGTCTTTCGGCTTTGCTATCTCCTGCAACACCCAGTCGATGAGTATTTTCACGTCGGGCAGCTTGCCGTCGCCGATGTCGCGGTTGGCGAGCATACCGCGTACAGGCTCGATAATGCCGTAGCCGTGGCGGCGCAGCTTTTCTATATTTTCCTGCACTATCGGGTTGTGCAGCATATTGTGGTTCATGGCGGGGGCTACCAGCTTTTTGCAGGTGCAAGCCATAACGGTGGTGGTCAGCATATCGTCCGCGATGCCGCAGGCTATCTTGCCGATGACGTTTGCCGAAGCGGGGGCTATAAGCACCACGTCGGCAGCTTTAGCGAGGGCAACGTGCTCTACGCTGTACTGAAAATTGCGGTCGAATGTATCTATAAGGCACTTATGCTGAGTGAGCGTTTCAAAGGTTATGGGGTTTATAAACTGAGTGGCGTTCTGGGTCATGAGAACGTGCACGTCTGCGTGGAGCTTTGTAAGCTCGCGCGCGCAGTCTGCCATTTTGTAGGCGGCGATGCTGCCCGTAACGGCTATAACTACGGTCTTTCCTGTTAGCATGGCTATATCCTCCATCTAAAATCATCTATAATAAAGTATACAGTACTATTATAACACATTTTCGGCGCGAATGGTAGGGGTAAGCGCAAACTTTTTTTCAAAAGTAAAAATAAAGTAATTGCGTGCTGAAAATCTTGACTATTACGATAAAATGAAGTATAATAGAGGAAAGCGTTTTGCTTTTTG
>DBEZOM010000043.1:0-12532 GCA_048252855.1 Ruminococcus sp. | reverse complement strand
GGTTTAATGTTTGTTCGCCGCAAAATCGCTTCGCTCTTTGCGGGGTTTACCGACATAAAGAGGACACGCTATTGGAAATGCGGGGCTGGATCGGGTCTGCGCATTTGATTAGGATTACGGCTTTGGAGCGTTCGTCATTTTTTCGGCAGCCCCGCATTTTGGGGTGTTGGGGTTGTTTAGGAGGATTGCTGGGACTGGCTGGGTCTGCTTTGTGACCTACCCACTCCAGGGGGCTTCTCGCCCCCTTCGACCCCTCGGCAGCGGCTGGCGCGTCGCTGCACCCCGCGCTTTTTAATTTTTAGCCACGTTGCGAGGGTTCTCTCTGTGGGAAGTTGTCGAAGACAACTTCTCGGAAATCGGCGAAGCCGACTTTCCACGCGCCTTGCAACCGCATCTATTGACATGAGCTTTTACTTTGTTTCGTAATACTATTGAAAGGACGTTTACTATGAAAATTTGTGACCGCAATGGTAATGTTTTTACCTCCGAGGATACCACCGAATCTCTCCTCATTAGCATCTACAACTCCCCCCTCGCTCGCGCTTGCATAAATATCCTCTCTACGCCCTTCATCAGCAAGGCCGGCGGAATTATTCTGAACTCAAAATTCACCGCCGCCGCTGTCCCACTCTACGCCGATAAAAAAGGCATTGATATGTTCGACTACGAAGACCGCGAATACACTTCGTTCAACGATTTCTTTACCCGCAAAATAAAGCCCGGCCGCCGTATTACCGACCACGGCGCAGACGCACTCGTTTGCCCCTCTGACGGTAAGGTCAGCGCTTACACCATCGCGGAGGGCGATATGTTTGTTATTAAGAACAGCGTTTATACGGTCTACTCCCTCCTCCGCGACCGCAAACTCGCTCGCCGATTCTCGGGCGGCACGGCGCTTATTATCCGCCTTACCCCCGATGATTACCACCATTACATCTACCCCGCTTCCGGCGTGAAAAGCCACGACCGCCGCATAAAAGGTCGGCTAAACACCGTGCGCCCCGTGGTGAATAAATTCCTCCCCGTGCTAAAGGAAAACACCCGCGAATACTGCTTGCTGCGCACCCCGCAGTTCGGCGACATAGTGCAAATGGAGGTCGGCGCGATGATGGTCGGCAAGATAACCAACCACTCGCCCGAGTCGGCTAAGGTCGCGCGCGGCGAGGAAAAGGGCTACTTCGAGTTCGGCGGGTCTACCATCGTGCTGCTGCTCGAAAAGGGCAAGGCGCAGGTTTGCTCCGACCTGCTCGAAAACACCCGTCGCGGCTGGGAAACTAAGCTGAAAATGGGCGACGTTATCGCCCGCACGATCACGCACGAATAAATTTTACAGTAAATTTTTAACAGTAAACTGCTTCAAAGGATGATGGACTGAAAATGATAAATATGCTTAAAAATTACGTTACCGACCGCGATTACGCAAAGTTCGACAGAGAAAACGCCTACTCGGGCGAAGATCTCGGCGTTGTGTATGAGGACGGAATTACCAGATTTAAGGTCTGGGCGCCCCACTGCACCGCCGCGTATCTTAATCTCTACACCTCGGGCGAAGGCGACAACAAGGTCGAGACCCTCTGCATGAGGAAGATCGAGCGCGGCGTATGGTATGTAGAGCTGATGCATGACGCTTTCGGGCTTTACTACACCTACACGTTTGAATTTGAGCATAATATCAGGGTAGAAACTATCGACGTTTACGCAAAGGCGTGCGGCGTGAATGGCGACCGCGGCTACATCGCGGATTTTGAAGCGCTCAACCCCGAGGGCTGGGAGGAGACCCGCCGCCCCGTCTGTCAAAACCCCGTGGACGCCGTTATCTACGAGTGCAACGTGCGCGATTTTTCGATAGACGGCAGCAGCGGTCTGCAATGGTACAACTGCGGCAGATTTATGGGATTTACCGAAGAGGGAAGCCGCTGCGGCAGCGTTACCACCTGCCTAGACCACCTGAAAGAGCTCGGCGTTACCCACGTTCAGCTAATGCCCGTCGCGGATTACGCTACCGTAAACGAAAAAAAGCCCTACGCGGGGCAGTATAACTGGGGCTACGACCCTAAAAACTATATGTGTCTGGAGGGCTACTACACCTCCGACCCCGAGGACGGCGGCGTGCGCATAAAGGAGTTCAAGCAGCTCGTGATGGCTCTGCACAAGGCGGGCATCGGCGTTATCCTCGACGTGGTTTTCAACCACACCTACTACACTCAGCAGTCGGCTTTTCATAAGACCGTGCCGTACTATTACCATCGTTTGGACAAAGCGGGCAATTTCTCCAATGGCTCGGGCTGCGGCAACGAGACCGCTTCCGAACACGCCATGATGCGCAAATTCATGCGCGACGCCATGAAATTCTGGGTCGAGGAGTACAAGGTAGACGGCTTCCGCTTTGACCTGATGGGTCTGCACGACATTGAAACTATGAATATGCTGCGCGACGAGATGGATAAGCTCGACCCGCAGATACTTATGTACGGCGAGGGCTGGACAGGCGGAGAATCGCCCTACCCGACCGACAAACTTTCCTATAAATGGAACAGTTACAGCTTCGGCCGCATAGGTCTTTTTAACGACAATATCCGCGACGGCATAAAGGGCGGCACATTCAACCTGCACGAAACGGGCTTTGTAAACGGCAACCACCACACCTTCAACACGATAAAGCGCGGTATCACGGCAAATTCGCGTTACAGGGCTTTGCAGGGCACGGCGGACGACCTCTGCTGGGCGTTCACCCCCGCGCAGGCGATAAATTACTGCGAGGCGCACGACAACCACACGCTTTGGGACAAACTGGCTATTTCGGCAAGCGCTTACTCCGCGGACGAGCGCAGGAGAATGGATAAGCTGGCGGCGGCGATAGTTCTGCTTTCGCAGGGCGTGCCTTTTATACAGCTCGGTCAGGACTTTCTGCGCAGCAAGCCGAAGATCTTCCGCGAGGGCGAACAGCGCAGCGACACCAACATCTACGACGGCAACAGCTACAACGCCCCCGACGAAACGAACAAGATCCGCTGGACGGAGAAGGAGAAAAACGCCGACGTTTTCCGCTACTACAAGGCGCTCATCGCCCTCCGCCGCTCTTCGCCGCTTTTCCGTATGCGCACCTGCGAGGAGATGGACGAAAAGCTGTTTTTCCACAACTGCGGCGGCGTTATCGCGTGGGAGCTGCGCGGCGCTGACGAGCGGTACTTCATAGTGCTCAACCCCCACCGCGACACTCAGCGCGTGCGCCTGCCCGAGGGCGCGTTTTACCGTCGACTGAACGAGGAGGGCAAGCCCGTCTACACCAAAATTTGGGGTGAGCAGGAAGTTCCCGCGATAAGCTGCGCGGTGTTCAAGGGATTGTGATAGAAAATGGATATTCGGCCGATATTTGAGATACGTGAGCCTGCCGAGGGCGAAGTTCAGCTTCCCGAGGGCGCTAAGATGACCGTCGCCGACCTGCGCACGCTGCGTGTGACATACCTCGATTTTAGCGGCGAAATGCGGCAGGGGCTGCTTGTCTGCAATAAAAAAATAGCCGCCGAGCTGCTGGAGATCTTCCGCGAGCTGCTTGCGGCGGGGTACAGGCTCGACAAAATTCGTCTTGCGGGTGAGTACGGCGGCGACGACGACCGCATGATGGCGGACGACAACACTAGCTGTTTCAATTACCGCTGCGTGGCAAATACGGATATGCTTTCCATGCACGCGCGCGGTCTGGCGGTGGATATTAACCCATTTTACAATCCGTACATTCAAAACGGCGTGGTGATGCCGCCGCAGGCTGCCGCTTACGCCGACCGCGAAGCTGATTTTGAGCACAAGATCACACACGAGGATACCTGCTATAAAATCTTCGCGCGGCACGGCTGGAAATGGGGCGGCGACTGGCAGAGCTCGAAAGATTACCAGCATTTCTACAAGCCCGAAAGCTTTAAAGTGCGCGTAAAACGCAGGATAAGCAGGCTTTTCGCGGGCAAGTGAACGAGCTGGGCGATTTACAATTATAGAAAAATATGTATCGGACGTCAACTGTACGCAGTCGGCGTCCGAATTTTATTTACAGAATATGGGCTGTATCTGCCGACCCATGAGCGCCGACCTGACCGCCGCGGGCACTTGCGAAAAGTCCGCCGTGAGCGAACGCGGCTTCGCCGAGCAGTCGTCCTGAAACATCGGCACGAAGTAGTAGTGGCTGAGGTTCATCAGCCGCCCGATGTTCGCGGCGCTCGCCGAAAGCGCGTCGTTGGTCGAGGGCGCGAGCAGCACGGGGCGCTCGGCGCGCAGGTGGGATTTCGCCGCGAGGGCTACGGGCGTGTCGTAAATGCCGTTCGCCAGCTTCGCCATCGTCGTCGCCGTGCAGGGGCAGATCAGCAGCAGGTCAAACATCTTTTTCGGGCCTATCGGCTCGGCGGCGGGCAGCGTGCAGATGGCGGGCGCGCCGCAGATCCGCTCTATCTCCGCCACATTTTCCGCCGCACTGCCGAAGCGCGTGTCGAGCCCCGCCGCGTTGAACGACATAACGGGCGTAAGCCGCGCGCCCAGCTCGGTCAGCCGCCGCGCTTGCTCAAAAGCCTTGCCGAAGGTGCAGAATGAGCCGCTCATGCAAAAGCCTATTCTAATTCCATCAAGTGACATTTCTGCCGCTCCTTTCATTGTAAATGTTCAGCGCCGCCTCGGCAATTATCCCGCCTGCCGTAACGGGCGCGCATTTGCCCGGCAGCGAAAGGGCGTGCACCGCGCGGCGCGAAAGCTCGGCGGCGGCGGCAAAATCAGTACCGCCCGGCTGCGAAGCGAGGTCGATCACCAGACAGCCGCGGCGCGTTTCTCCAATGATCTCCCGCGTGAGCACGGGCGCGGGCACGGTGTTGATGATGAGCGGAAAGCCCCCCGCGCGCGCGAAAAGCTGCCCCAGCTCAAAGGCCTCAAAGCCGCAGCTCTCCGCCTCGGCAAGCTGCCCCAAATTCCTCGCCGTAACGCACACCCGCGCGCCCGCCGCGCCGAAAAGCCGCGCGCAAGCCTTCGCGACCCTGCCCCAGCCGATGATGAGCGCCCGCGTTCCGCTGATCGTTACGTCCATTTCGCGCATCGCCAGCGCCAACGCGCCCTCCGCCGTCGGCACGCAGTTTTTCACCGCCAGCTCCTCGCGCCGCAGATAGTCCGCCGTGGTGAAGCCGAGCGAATTGAAGTATTCGATCATCGCCGTCGGCATTTTTCCGCCCGCGACCACCGCGTTTTTCGCGAGGTGCGGGGCAAGCTCGGCGCAGGTCAGCCGCCCGCAGGCAGGTATTTCCAGCCCGCCGCCCGCCGAACATGGCATGGGCAGCAGCAGCATATCCGCACGCCGCGGCAGCTCGCCCAGCGCCTTTATCACCCGCGCGCCCCTCGGTTCGCCGTCGGTGAGGTATGCGCATACCTCTGTATCTTCCAGACTTGCCAGCTTTTCGGCGGCGTACACCTGCCTGCGGTCAGAGCCCGTAACGAGAATTAGCGGTGTGTGTTTTCTGTCAGCCATATCGCTGCCCCCCCTGCCCATGAATTTTCTGCGTAATACATTATAGGCGCCGCCCAAATTTGTGTTAAACAAAAAAAATCCCCCGCCCGCAAACGCGAACAAGGGAGTGTTGTGACTATAATTTGCAAAATTCACCGTTCAATGGAACGTATGTAGTGGAATAAATACTGCTGCGCCGCGCCCTCAGCGCCCTTTATGCACTCGGGCAGGCCGTTCGGGTACCACTCAGCCATCACGCGCTTTACCCACACATCTTTTGGAAAAGCTTCCAGCTTGTACATTCCGAAGAGCATGGTACAGTCGGCGACTTTTGGGCCAACGCCCTTGATCTTCATAAGCTCGGCGCGCGCTGAGTCGGCGTCCATTTTTGCGATCTGCGCCAGGTCAACTTCGCCGCCCGCGACCTTTTGCGCCGCGTCTGCCAGATATTTCGCGCGAAAACCTGCACGCAGCCCCGCCAGCGATTCGCAGCCCTCCGCGGTCGCCGCCGCCATCTCCTCAGCCGAGGGGTAGCCGCCAAACTGCTCGCAAAGCCGCCCGATTATGCCCTTTATGCGCGGTATATTGTTGTTCTGCGAGATGATGAACGAGCTTAGCGCCTCCCAGCTGTCCTGCCGCAAAATGCGTATGCCGCCCGCGAATTTGCAGGCTTTCGCGAGGGTTTCGTCCTCGGAAAAGCGCCGTTTCAGCTCGCCGTAGTCGGTCGCGAAGTCGAAATAGCTCTGCCAGACCTCCAGCAGCTCGCTCTCGCTGACGCCGCAAAATCTGAACACGCCGTCGGCGGGGTCTTCGTCCAAAATCGTCAGCGGGCGGTTGAGAAAATGCCCCGTGTAGCCGCCCTCGACCTTAGTCCAGCGAAAAGCCTGACCGCAGTCGAGCGTTTCGTCAAGCGAAAAATCCGCCTGTTTTACCAAAATATCGTTACCTTTAACTGTATAATCCATAGATAAACCTCAAATTTAGCCGGTGGGACGCAGCCGCGGACTGTCCGCGTAGCGCTCCTGCACAGCCTTTATCTCGTCGAAATGCTCGACAAAAACATCCACCACGCGGGGGTCGAAGTGCTCGCCGCGCTCGTTGACTATCATTTCGTAAGCCTGCTCGCTGTACCAAGCCTTTTTGTACGAGCGATTGCTGGTCAGCGCGTCGTAAACGTCCGCCACCGCGGTTATGCGCGCCTCTATCGCAATTTCCTCGCCCTTCATGCCGAGGTAGCCGCCGCCGTTGTACTTTTCGTGGTGCTGCTGCGCGATGACGCGCGCGACGCTCATTATCTCGCCGGGGGCGTTGTGCAGCAGATTTTCGCCGATGACGACGTGATTTTTCATCACCTTGTACTCCTCGTCGGTCAGCCTGCCTTTCTTTTCCAAAATCTCGGGCGGTATCAGCAGCTTGCCGACGTCGTGCATCATCGAGGCTATGCGGATATTTTCGACGGTGTTGTGGTCGTAGCCCATGCCCTCAGCCAGTATGCGCGCGTATTCCGAAACGCGCTTGATGTGCTGGCCCGTCTGCCCCGATTTCGCCTCGGTTATCTCCGCGAAAGCCAGCGTTACCTGCTCCTGCGCGGCGAGCGACTCTTTTGAAAGCGAAACTATCTCGCTGCTTTCCTCTATATGGCGGAAAAGTATGTTGTAGGAAAGCTGCGCCGATATGTAAAGTATCACGGTGAAAATCAGTATCACTATGTAGTACGCCGTGTCCATATTGCCATTAGCTTCCATCATTATCTCCAGCCCCAGCAGTATCGTCAGCAGGGCGAAGTTGATGATAGGCAGGGTGTTGATCTGCCGCAGCGCTTTTGAGTCGGGCTGGCGGCGCATAAACTCTATCTTCTCAGCCGCCGACTGATAGAATATCAGCAGCATGGTGATAAAGCTGACGGTAGAGATCAGCCCCGAAACGGTCGCGTTTATCTCAGTAATTGGCAGCGTTACCAGTGTGCCGGTGACGTACATATAAAGCACTGCCATGTAAACGAATACGCCCAGCCCGTGCGAACAGCCGATTATCCTGCAATAGCTGCGTATAACGGCGATGAGTATAGGCACGGCGGTCACGGCGGCGAGCGCGAGCGTGAATAGCAGGCCGTCGTTTGTCGCGGCGGCTACGCCCGTTTTGATGAAAAAGCCGCGCTGCGCGGAAAGCGAGGGCATAAGCGCCACATCGCTGGAAAAATCTATCACCCCGAGCGCCAGCAGAAATGCATTTACGATCATCTCAAGCGCTATGAATGCGAAAATGAAAAGCAAAAAGAAGCCGATGGGCGAAACGAATATCAGCTTTATCAGCTTTTTGCGGTGCTGTCTGCGCAAAGCGGGGTCGGCGTCGCGCTCGGCTTTTGGCAGGTCTTTTGAGAGAAAAAGTATGTCGTTCAAAAATATAAATATAACGGCAGGAATAGCCATGTTTACCAGATTGCTGAACACCCCGATAGCGTCCTCCATTTCGAGCTTCCCCCTTTCGCTTCGGACATTTATATTCGTACACTAGTACTAAAGTATATTTTAACATATTTTTGCCGAATTGTCCAGCCTTTTTTGACGAAATTTCTAAAAGATAAACGGCGCATTTTTCAGCGCCGTCCGTATCTGACATATATCAATCTTCTGCATTATCCGCAGGCTCGGGGGTATCTGCCGTATCTGCCGCTTCTGTTTCAGCCGCCAATTCGGCCGCTCGGCGCTTTTTCTCAGCACGCCGCTCGTTGCATATCTTTACCGCGTCGCCGAGCAGACAGTAGAGCACCGAGCATATCGGCACGGCTACGAACATACCGAATATACCGCCGACGTTGCCGCCGATGGTTATCGCGAAAAGCACCCACATACTCGGCAGGCCCACCGATTTTCCCACGACCTTCGGGTAGATGAAGTTGCCCTCTATCTGCTGGAGGATTATCATGAATATCACGAAGAATACCGCCTGCTTGAACGAGGTTATCAGTATCAGCAGCGCGCCGATGCCCGTGCCGAGGAACGCGCCGACTATTGGGATAAATGCCGTCACCGCTACCAGTACGCCGATGGTCGCCGCGTAGGGGAAACCGAGTATCTTCATGCCCAGCGCGCAGAGCGAACCGAGTATGCAGGCTTCCAGGCCCTGCCCCGAGAGGAAGTTTGAGAACGTGGCCTTTGAAAGATTGCCGACGTGCGCCAGTCGCCTTACCACCTTTTCGGGCAGGAAAGCCGTGCAGCTGCGGTAAAGCTGGCTTTTCAGCTTCTCTTTCTGCGCGAGCATATATACTGAAAATACCAGCCCGATGAAGAAATTCACCACGCCGCTCACCATGTCTGTCGCGAAATTTATCGTGCCCGTGAGCGCGTCTGAGATTATCGTGCTGTTGTGCAGTTTGTCGGTAAGGGTGGCTATAACTTTGTCGGCGGAAAGCCCCGCCTTGTTTATCCAACTGTTGAGCGTGGCGTTGTTCGAGGCTTTATTGAAAACGCGCACTACGAAGTCAGGCACTTGCGCGCTTAGCTGCACCACCGTTTCTTTTACAGAGGGCACTACCAGCGCCACCACCAGTACGATGACCCCCGCGCAGATAACGTAAGTCAGCGTTAGCGATACGGGGCGGGCTATCTTCGCCGCAAGCTTTCCGCGGCTGCCGTCCTTTTTCGGACGAAAGAGATTGCGCTCGATGAAGCTCATCGGCACGTTCAGCATAAGCGCCAGCACAAAGCCGATTATGAATGGCGAGAGCACGCCGAAAAGCAGCGCCAGCCAGTGCTCCACCACCTTGTAATTCGCCAGCCCCCAGTACAGCACCACGCCGACCACGACTATCGCCAGCGTTTGCAGAAAGTGTTTTAGTTCGCGTTTGTTTTTCATATGCCGCTCCTGTTTTTCCGTCCGTTGCCCATTTGTCTATATGCCTATTATGATTATGTGGAGAAAAAGCGGCGCATATTCAACGCCGCTCTTTTTCAGTTATCAATATGTATTTCTGCCTGTCAGAACTTTAGTCCAGCGAGATCTCCATTATCGGGTCGAGAACATCTCCGCCGGGGGCTACCATAGGCAGTACGTTAACGTCCTTGTCGATAACACATTCTACCAGGCAGGGTCTGCCGCAGGCGAGAGCCTTCTTCAAGCCCTCCTCTATCTCGTCCTTCTTGGTTATGCGAACGCCCTCTATGCCGAAAGCTTCCGCCAGCTTCATCATGTCAGTTCCGCGGTCGATGTCGGTCTGCGAAAAGCGCTTGCCGTAGAATATCCTCTGCCACTGGCGCACCATTCCGAGCACGTTGTTTGTGAAAACAAGCTCGATAACGGGTATGCCGTGCTTTGCCAGAGTAGAAAGCTCGTTGCAGTTCATGAAAAAGCTGCCGTCGCCCGCTATATTTATAACGTACTTATCGGGGTTGCCGACCTTAGCGCCTATCGCCGCGCCTAAGCCGTAGCCCATAGTGCCGAGTCCGCCGCTGGAAGCAAAGCTGCGCGGCTGGGTGAAATCGTAAAACTGCGCCGCCCACATCTGGTGCTGGCCTACTTCGGTAGTGATGATGGCGTTGTCCCCCGCAAGCGCGTTCAGCGTGCGGATAACGTCGCAGGGCAGTACCTCGTCCGCTTCGTGGATAGGCTTCATGCTCAGCGCGTAGGTCTTTTTCCATTCCTCTACCTGCGCCATCCATTCGGGGTGGCTCTCCTGCGCGAGCGCCTTGTTCAGCTCGGCGAGAACGTATTTCAGGTCGCCGTTTACATAGCAGTCGGGCGCTACGTTTTTGCCTATCTCGGCGGGGTCTATCTCAACGTGCAGAACTTTCGTGTGCTTTGCAAATGTCTTAGTGTTCAGCGCCACGCGGTCGGAAAAGCGCGAGCCGAGTACTATCATAAGGTCGCACTCTTTCAGCGAGAGCGCCGCGGTCTTTGTGCCGTGCATACCGAGCATTCCTACGAAATGCGGGTCTTTGTTGTTAAAAGCGGCCTGTCCCATCAGCGAGAGCGAAACGGGCGCGTCGAGCTTTTTGACAAACTCTGTCAGCTCCGCTTCGGCACTGCATGATACCACGCCGCCGCCCGCGTAGATAAAGGGGCGCTCGCTCGACTTTATCAGCTCTGCCGCCTGCGCTATGCGCTCGCCTATGTCCTCGGGGTTGTGGTTCACGGGCTTCTGCGGCTGTTTCGGGGTAAATTCGCACTTAGCCGCCGTGATGTCTTTAGGTATGTCGATGAGTACAGGGCCTTTTCTGCCCTCGTTGGCTATGTAGAAAGCCTCGCGCACCGTATCGGCAAGGTCGTGAACGTCTTTAACTATAAAATTGTGCTTGGTAACTGGCATAGTTATGCCGCAAATGTCTACCTCCTGAAAAGAGTCAAGACCCAGCGCGCTGGTGCCGACGTTTCCCGTAATGGCAACGAGGGGGATAGAGTCCATATTCGCGGTGGCGATACCGGTAACGAGGTTGGTAGCGCCCGGGCCGGAGGTAGCTATAACTACGCCGGTCTTGCCCGTAGTGCGCGCAAAGCCGTCCGCCGCGTGGCAGGCCGCCTGCTCGTGCGCGGTGATAACGTGATGTATCTTATCTGAATACATATAAAGTGCGTCGTAGATATTGAGAACAGCGCCGCCGGGATAACCGAAAACGGTATCAGCGCCCTGCTCGAGCAAACATTCAAGCAGTATTTCAGAGCCGTTAAGTAACATTTAGAGATTCCTCCATCTTAAACATAGGATAATTTGAATATACCTTTTTATTATACACCACTTGTCGCATTTTGTCAATACTTGCGCGCGCCTTTACAGCCTTAAAGCAGCAGATACCCCAGTCCCAGCAGCAGCTTCATATCCGCTTTGTTTTTATATAGTATGTATATCAGCAGGGCTATCATAGCTTTTTCCTCGTCTATCTGTATCCCCGCGAGGTTAAAGAGCGCGCCTTTTTTTTCGGCGTGCCCGCCATTTTGCCCGCCGCCCGAGTGCGTATCTGCCGCGTCGCTCGGGATATTTACACCGTTAAGCCCGACCGCGCCTGCCGTATTCGCCGTTTCGGACGAATTGCCCATGCCGCTCATGCCGCTCATGCTGTTCATGCCGCCCTCCTGCGTGTAACTCCGCGAACGCCGCTGCATTTCCATGACGCGCTTCACCGCTTCCTCCTGCATACTGCGAAAATCGCTCTCAGCCAAAAAGATCGCCCCCCAGCAGACCGCTCTCTTTTATGAGCGGGTAGGCAGCCATCAGGCGGAATATTTTTACCAGCCTGTCTACCTTTTTCTGATTTTCCTCTTTCAGCAGCGGCTTCAGCGCATACAGCAGAGCGATGTTTTTGTCGTTCGCCCCGCTTGAGGATATTACGCTGCCTATCTGCATTATCCGCGCGAGGTCGGGCATATCCCCCGCGGGCGGGTCGGGCGGCGAGGGCTGCGCCGCCGCGTTTGCCTGCTGACCCGACTGACCGCCCATTCCCGCCATCAGCGAACTCAGCATAGATGAAAGGTCGCCCATTCCGCCCGAATTGTCTGTATTTGTATTGCCCGAGCCGCTCATGTTGCCCGCGTTGCCCAAGTTGCCGACGTTGCCCGCATTGCTCAAATCGCCCGCGCCATTGCCGCCGTCCGAAGAATTATCCGCTCCCGCGCCGAACATCGAGGCGAGCTGCGAGATCTGCTGCATACTCTGCGGGTCGTTCAGCACATCTGAAAGTTTGCTCATCAGATCGTCCACACCGCCCACGCTCCTTTCCTTATGATCTCAAATGCTTAGCAGCCGTCACCTGCCCCTGCCGAAGCCGCCCTTGCTTATGTTTTTCAGCATTTGCGCGGCGGAGGGGTCTTTCGCCAGCTTTTCGGCAGCCGCGGGGTCTTTCATAGCGGCGCGCACCGCGTCGAACTTAGGGTCGGGGTTATTCTGCACCGCCTGCACCAGTTCGCCGCTCTCGATCTTAGCGCGCAGCATAGCGGGCGGCACGCCGAGCTTTTTGGAAGCCATGTTTATCAGCATCTCGAGAGCGCGGGGGTCGGGTTGGTTGGACTGGTTTGGTTGATTATCGGCGGGCTGACTTAAATTTTTGTTCAAAGTATTTTTCATAA
>DBEZOM010000042.1:0-3255 GCA_048252855.1 Ruminococcus sp. | reverse complement strand
AAAATAACAAAAAGTACAACGAGATCGGCGCGCGTATCCCTAAGGGCGTGCTGCTGATGGGCCCTCCGGGTACCGGTAAGACGCTGCTTGCGCGCGCAGTTGCGGGCGAGGCGGGCGTAGATTTCTTCTCGATCTCCGGCTCGGATTTCGTTGAAATGTTCGTCGGCGTCGGCGCATCGCGTGTCCGCGACCTCTTCGAGCAGGCTAAGAAAAACGCTCCCGCGATCATTTTCATCGACGAGATCGACGCGGTCGGCAGACAGCGCGGCGCAGGTCTTGGCGGCGGTCACGATGAACGCGAGCAGACGCTGAACCAGTTACTGGTTGAAATGGACGGATTTGAGGACAACGACTCTGTAATTGTAATGGCGGCGACCAACCGCAGCGACATTCTCGACCCTGCGCTTCTCCGTCCGGGACGTTTTGACAGACAGATATTGGTAAGCCCTCCCGATGTTAAGGGCAGAGAGGAAATTCTGAAAGTCCACACGCGCAACAAGCCGCTTGCTCGCGATGTCAACCTCAAAACCATCGCGCAGAGCACGGTCGGTTTCACGGGTGCTGAACTGGAAAATCTCGTAAACGAAGCTTCGCTGCTGGCGGCTCGCAAGAATAAAAAGGCTATCACGCGCGCTGAAATGGAAGAAGCTGCTATCAAGGTCGTTGCAGGCCCTGAGAAGAAGTCGCGCGTTGTCACCCCCGCCGAAAAGCGCCTCACAGCGTATCACGAGGGCGGTCACGCAATTTGCACATATTTCTGTCCCACCCAGGATAAGGTACATCACGTCACCATTATCCCGAGAGGTCAAGCTGGCGGATTTACCATGAGTATACCTGAAAAGGATAAATCTTACGTTTCTAAGAATGAAATGTACGAGAATATAATCGTTCTGCTCGGCGGACGTGTTGCCGAAAAACTGATTTTGGATGATATTTCCACCGGTGCATCGAACGACCTTGAGCGCGCAACTGCGACCGCGAGAAACATGGTCACCCGCTATGGTTTCAGCGACAATCTCGGCCCCGTAGTTTACGGACGTGGAGAACACGAGGTATTTCTTGGCAGAGATTACAGTTCTACCCCGAGCTATTCGGAAAATGTTGCAGCTGAGATCGACAACGAGATCCGCAGCATCGTCGAGGACGCTTACAACGATTGCGAAAAAATGCTTCGCGAGCACATGGATAAGCTCGAGCTGATCGCGCACTACCTCATGAAGCACGAAAAGATCGACGGCACCAACTTCGAAAAGCTGATGAAGGGCGAGCTTGACCCCTCTGAATTTATGGATTACGATGTGCAGGCCGCATATGACCAGAAAATGACAGAGCTTATGGGCGACGCTTACAAGCCTGCCGATAAGGACGAAAATGCAGAAAATGCTGATAATGACAGCACTGCCGAATAATTCCTAATAAATCGCACAAATGACCGCCGTTCGCAAAAGTTCGGCGGTTTTTTTGCTGAAAAAGTGTCACAGTTTTGCGTTTTTCGCGGAATTATAGATGAGAGGAGTTGAAATGTCCTTATGCAAACGGCTGATTCCGGAATCGCTGAACTCGACATCTCTCAAATTATACAAAAATATCAGAATATGGTTTACGGCATTGCGCTTACACAGCTTAAACATAAATCAGAGGCGACGATGTTTTTCAAGACGTTTTTCTGACGTATCACAGAAAAAATCTGTCTTTTGAAAGCGAGGAGCACCGCAAGGCTTGGCTTATCAGAACGGCTGTTGTCATATGCAGAAGGTATAATTTAAGCCCTTGGCATACGCATACTGTATCGTTGGACGACACAGACGAGGTCGGCGAGTTCACCTGCGAAACTGAGGAGCAAAATCAACTGCTGGACGCTTTGAGGGAGCTGAAGCCGCGTTACAAAATTCCGATATATTTGTATTATTTTGAGAATATGCCGGCTGAGCTCATAGCTCAAACCTTGGATATTAAGTACGATAATGTAAGAAAAAGGCTGTCGCGCGGAAGACGGCTGTTAAAAGACAGACTGGAGCGTGATTATTTTGAATAATTTAATAAAAAACATTCACGATCAGATGAAGCCGCGCAAGCAGGTCACCGACGATCTGTTGAAGAAAATCGAGGAACAGCAGACAGAAGAGGTGCGAACAGGCGGACTAAGCAAATTATGGGTCGCGCTTCCGACGGCGGCTGCGGTTGCGGCGGTCTGCATCGGCATTTTTGTGAACCTCGGCGGCAACAAACCGGAAACAGTTGGCGGCAGTACGGATAATTCTGCTGACAGAAAAAGGCACGCGGACACCAGTTTTTCTCAGATGGACGAGAAAATTGGCACGCAGACCACTACCACGACGGTCAAGGTGAAATCGCCCGACGAAAGCTCGAAGAGCGACAAGAAAAAGTCTGATTCCACTGCAAAAACCAGCGTTTCGACCGACAAAGTGACGGACAGCGAGGCCGTGCAAGTCGACCTGCCCGACGAGATCACGAGCGTGACTTTCACGATCGATAAGTTTTATGACGACGGTCTGACGGCGGCTGATTCGCTTATCGAGTTTGATACGGATTACAAAACGGAAATTATAAACAACTCTGTAAGTATAGACTATGACGGACGGACGTATTACAACACGTTCACCACGCAAAATTCTTACGGCGACCTGCTCGCGGGCGGTACGGCGTGCATCAATGGCGAGGAAAACATCGCGATGTGGGTGTACGAGGCGGAAAGCGGCTCGGCGGACACACGGCTGGCGGTTGACCTCGGCGACGGCGAGGGCATCGTTTTTGAGGCGGAGGCGCAGGAGCCCGAGCACTACGCGACGGCGGCGCTGACCGCTTGGGACGAGCCGAGAAGCGTTACCCCGCTGACGGTCGAGATAAGCCAACAAGATAAATCTGACATTTTGAGCCTGCTCGGCACGATCGATTTTGGCGGAAAGAGCTACTATTCGAGCGGCGGAAGCGCGGCGGCGGAGAGCGGCGCGCAGGCAATCGGCGGCGGTACGATCACGGTGGACGGCGACACGGTTTACGAGGTCTACGTTTTTGAGGTCGGCGACGGCATCGGGCTTGATCTTGGCGATCACATTTTGTGCGTTTACACGGGCTGATGAAATAAATAGAAAAATGTGCAGAACAAGGTAACAGCGCGGGCAGAAATGTCCGCGCTTTGTTGTTAAAACGCACAAAATCGGACGGAAACACTTGCAATTTTACACGAAATATGCTATAATAAAACGTGTGAATTTTAAGAAAGCGGGTAACGCG
>DBEZOM010000041.1:0-10015 GCA_048252855.1 Ruminococcus sp. | reverse complement strand
CTACAACATTTTTAAAATTTTTGCGAGGTATTTTATGGATATTGAATTGCTGAAAATGCTCGCCGCCGACCCGCTTTTCGAGGGCGTTTCGACGGAGCAGATAGAGGATATGTCTGCCTTTTCGCAGGAGGTCGGCAGGCTGCACCTGCGGCTAAAACGCTACAAAAAGGGCGCGGCGGTCTACTCTGCGGGCGAGGTCATCTCGAGCTTCGGGCTGGTGAAGTCGGGGCGGATAATCATCGAGCGCGCGGGCTTTGGCGGCGGTAGCGCGCTTATCGGCACGGCGGACGCGGGGCAGCTTTTTGCCGAGGTCTACGCCTGCTCGCGTCAGCCGATGATGGTGACGGCGCGCGCCGAGGGCGAGTGCGAGGTTCTGCATATCGGGCTGGAGAGCCTTTTTGCCTGTCGCCGCGAGGGTGCGGAGCGCGTGCTGAAAAATCTGCTGCGCATCACCGCCGCCAAAAATCTCGCCCTCACCCGCAAGATAAGCTGCATCACCCCACGCACTATACGCGGCAGGCTCGCGGAGTACCTTTTATATATGTACAGCCTGCACGGCGCGGCTTTTGATGTGCCTTTCTCCCGCGCGCAGCTCGCCGATTATCTCAACGTCGACCGCAGCGCCCTTTCCGCCGAGCTTGGCAGGCTCAAAAAAGAGGGGCTGATAGACTGCCGCAAAAGCAGCTTCGTCCTCAGCCCCGAGTTTATCGACGGCGCAGTTTAGTGACGTGTGTCGCCGTTCACATATTCAAATTTTATGCTGTGCAGTTTCAGACCGCTCTGCGCGAAGTACAGACGGAACGTCGTGAAGCGCGAGAACATCGGCGTCTGCTTGGTGTACGAAACAGGCTTGCCGCCGGTGCCGTTCCAGGTGAATGTGCCGCTCGCCGTGCCCATGTTGAAGAGGGTCAGCGGTATCTGCGCCAGCTCGCTCTGCTCTGAGCTTGCCGTTATCGTAACGTTGTAAATGCCGGGGTGCGAGAGGTCGAGCGCGAAGCTGTAGTGAGTGCCCTTGTCGGTGCAAACGCCGCTCAGGTCAAGCTCTATTTCGTAGCCCTCTACCTTGTGGAACTCTACGGGCGTATCGTCCTCATCGCCGCCGTCCTCACGGTTGATCACTTCTACCTTTTCCTCAGCGTTTTCAAGGCGCTTGAGGGCGTTGGTATGCAGTAAAAATCCGCAGATGTCCGCCGCGTTTCGCTGAAGCTCGGCGCGTTTCAGACTGCCGTTTTTCAGCGCGGTAAGCGTGTTGTCGCTGCCCGAGCCGCCGTCCGCGCACACCATGTAAACATCTCCGCGCGCCGCCGCCATAGCCGCAAAATCGTTCTTGTCAGCCTCGCTGCCGCGCCTGTTTATATTCGCCCACCAGTCGGTCATGGTGAAGCCCGTAAAGCCCCACTCGCCGCGCAAGATCGTGTGGTTTAGGTCGAAACTGCCAGCCGTCCACAAACCGTTTACCCTGCCGTAGGTGGTCATGACGGAGGTCGCGCCGCCCTCTTTCACGGCTATCTCAAATCCTTTGAGGTATATCTCGCGCAGCGCGCGCTCGGAAACGGCGGAGTCGAGGAAGTGGCGCGAGGTCTCTTGATTGTTCGCGCAGAAGTGCTTTATCGTGCCCGTAACGCCCGCCTGAGTCATGCCTTTCAGCTCGGCGGCCGCCATTTTGCCCGTCAGCAGCGGGTCTTCCGAAAAGTACTCGAAATTTCTGCCGTTTAGCGGGTGGCGGTGAATGTTCATGCCGGGGCCGAGCAGACAGTCCACCTTGTTCGCCGCCATCTCTAAGCCCGTCAGCGCGAAAAGCCGCTGCGCAAGCTCTTTGTTGAAAGACGAAGCTATCAGCGTGCCGTTCGGCAGACTGAATGCTTTAGTGCCGCAGTCGAGCCGCATTCCCGATGGCCCGTCTGAGCAGCAGCCCGCGGGTATGCCGTAGCCCATGAGCGCGTCGGTCACGCCGCCGAAAGCCGAAGCCGTGCCCGCCGTTACGCGCGGACTTCCCATGCCCTCGCCGCGGATAATGCACGAAAGATCGTAGTCGGAAAGCTGGGCGATAAATTCCGCCATGCTGTTCCTGCCCGCCGCAACGTCGCTGAGTTTTATCCCGCGGTCGCCCGTGTATGTCAGCTCGGCGGGCATATTCTCCTCGCGGCGCGCCTGCTCGTCAACTCGGCTGAGCGGCACTTCTTCATTTACTATCGCAAAACCCTCGCCCTGCTGTATCGGCTTTATGCGCTTAAAAGGCGTAACGGGCGCGGCCGCCTGCTCGTGGCGGCTGATGACTTCGGTCTTGTCGATAGTGAAGCTTGCCGCCTGCACCGCGCTGCGCACATCCGTGCCGACGAAAAATCTGTACTCGCCCGCTTCCAGAACATAGCAGTTGATGTTGCCCGAAGCGCCCGAATCATCGTAGCTCGCAAGCTGCGCGCGCGGGATAGTCATGCTTATCTCCTGCTGCTCGTTTGGCGCTAGGGTGCGGGTCTTTTCAAACGCGCATAGCTGGCGGGCGGGCTTGCCGAGAGCGCCCTGCGGCGCGGAGAAGTACGCCTGCACCACCTCTTTGCCGCTGTATTTGCCGATGTTTTTCACCGTCACCCTCAGCGTGAGCGCTTCCGCCGTCTGCTCTACGGCGGTGGTCTTTACCTCAAACTGCGTGTACGAAAGTCCGTAGCCGAATGGGTAGAGCACCTTTTCTTTGGCAAAAGTTTCAAAATATCGGTAGCCGACGTAGATGTCCTCGCGGTAAAGGTCGCGGTCGGGGTCGCCGAAATCTTCCGCCGAGGGGTAGTCGGCTACTTCGCGGGCGATGGTGTCGGGCAGTTTTCCGCTCGGGCTAACTTTTCCCGTGAGCACCGCCGCCGTGCCAGTGCCGCCCGTCATGCCGCCCTGCCAGATGTACATTACCGCGTCGGGGCGTATCTCCTCCATCCACTTCATGTCGATGATGTTGCCGACGTTCAGCAGTACCGCCATTTTCGTGAATTTCGCGCGCACCCGCCTCAGCATATCCATCTCGTCCGCGGTCAGCAGGTAAGAGCCCTCCGTCACGCTGTTGTCCTGCTCCTCGCCCGCCGTTCTGCCGATGACGGCTATCGCGACCGTCGCATTTTTCGCGGCGTTCTCCACCAGCTCGTCGGTCAGGGGCATTTCTTTCTGCGACCAAGGCTCAGCGCCCCAGCCCTCGCCGAGGTCGAATGGGTTCGCTTCGTCCCAGCGGCGGTAGGTCTCCAGCAGCTCTTCGTCAAGCTTCACGCCCGCTTCTTTCAGCCCGTCAACTATATTCACCACGCGCGAAACGTTCACCATTCCGCCCGAGCCCGTGCCGCTCTTGTAGTAGTGAAGCTGTATCCTGCCGAACACCGCTGCGATGTCCTCGGCGGCGAGCGGGACAACGTTTTCATTTTTAAGCATTACGATGCCCTCAGCCACCATCTCAGCGGCGGTATCGAGGTATTCGTTCCAGTCAAGTATCTTTGCCATATTTTAGCTCCTTTGGTTTGTATTTTGATTTTCAAGATATTATAGCACACCTCGCCGCGCAGTTCAATGACGTAATTGTGAATAATAAGCAAAAAAAGACCGCAGGTTTTTTACGCCTGCGGTCTTTGTGTTTACTTGGTCTTTTCTTTGAAAACTGCGTTCACGCTGACGTATGTGTCTTCCGCGTCCGCCGCTATTTTCAGCTTGCCGTTCGTGATTGTGAATTGCTTCTCTAAGCCCTCTTGAAGCTGCCATGTCAGCTCATAGCCCTCGCGCTCCAGCGCGGGAAGCTCTACCTCGTCGCCCGGTTCGCCGTAGAGTGTCCATGAGCGCATATATAGGTCGGGGTCGCCCGTGTCGCCGAACATACTCATGTCGCGCTTCGTGCATATATCTATCGTTACGCTTCCGCTGTCTACGAATTTGCCGTAGAAATATACTTCGCTGTCGGGCATAGTGAAGTTGCCCTCTACGCCCTGCTCAACATCGCCCGTTATCCAGCCCGTGAACTGCTTGCCCTCGGGAACGTCGGGGTAGTAGTTCGCGAAGATATATTCCTGCCCCGCGGGTATGTCTTTCATCATCTGCTCGGTAAGCTCTTTGCCGTCGAGAATGTAGTGAACGTTGTGGAAATTCTGCGTGTATTTGCCCGTTACGGTGAAGTCCCTAGCGGGTATCTGAACGGTGCTCACGCCGTCCACTGTTGTGATGAGTACGTCCATGCCGTCGCCCGTCCAGTAGAATGTGTACCCCTCGCGCGCTTCCTGCTCGGGCAGTGTGAATGTGCTGCCGTACTCGGCTGTCGCGGTGGTCTTTTCGCCCTCTACGTCGATGGTTATGGTGTAGGTCTTTGGCGTGGTGGTCGCGGTGAAAGTTACGTCGTGGTCGGGCATCGTGAAGCTGCCGTTCACAACTTCCGCGTCCTCGGTAGTCCATTCGGTAACGTCGTGCCCCTCGCGCTCGTACTTATCCAGTACCTTAGTGCTATCGCCCACCTTTGTGAAAGTAGGCCCGTCATAGATCTCGCCGTCAACTTTGTAGGTAACGTAGCACTTCGTGGTAGTGCCGTATGCCGTCAGCGTTTCGGCTGGCATGGTCTTAGGCATCTCGATTTCCTTGCCGCTCGAGTCCTGCCAGTTCCAGCCGCTGAATGCGTATCCCTCAGCCTCGGCGGGCGTGTCGGGCGCAGTCAGCTTATCGCCGAAGTGCTTTTTCTCCGACTTGATTATCTTGCCGTCCAGCTCGTAGATCAGCGTGTATTCTTTGTATGTGCCCTCTTTCCATATCGGCGAGATGGTGGTGTCGCCTTTAAGTATCAGCTTGCCGTCCGCCGCGTACTCTTCGCCGCTTTGGTCTTTCCAGCCCGCTATGACGTAGTCGCAAAGCTCGTCGCTCTTTTTCGGATTGAAAAGCTTCGCCAATTCAAGCTCGCTGCCGTAGTCAAATTCGTGCTCGGTGTAGCTGCCTGCCGTGCCGCCGTTTGGGTCTAGGGTTATCGTGTACTTGTTTATCGCGTCTGCCCAGATGTATTCTATCTCGAGATCCAGCTTGTCGATGGAATACTGGTAGCGCGCCGACTTGCAGGTGTGGGTGTAGTCAACGTCCTTTACCTCAGCGGGCAGCCAGCCTTTGTATTTGCCGAGGAATTTAACGTAGTCGTCAAATCCGCCCGTGAAGCTGTCGGTCTGCTCGCCGTTTTTCAGCTCGCCGTACCGCGTGTGTACGGTGACGTTGTAGGTCTTTGGCGTGGTGGTGTAGACAGCCGTGAGGGTAACGGGTCGGTCGAACCTGCATGGCTGACCTACCGCGTATACCTTGCCCGTGTTGCTGTCTTTCCAGCCCGCAAGCTCGTAAGTGTTGTAGTCGTCCTCCTGCTTTTCAGCCCAGTTGTCTGGGGTAAGCGCGTAGTCTTTGTTGGATTCCGCCTTGTGAACGGGGAATTTTGTTATAAGCTCGCCCTCGCCGCCGTCGAAAGTAACGTCTACCGTGCGCAGGAAGTCTAGCCGCAGGCACATATCCTGCGTTATCGTCACCTTTTCGGGATATTTATAAGATGTTCCCGATATTGTGTCGAACCATCGGTCGTAGATGGTGTACTCTACTCCCTCGGGGGCTTGCATCTTATCCTTTACGGCCTTGATGTCCTCTTCGGGTATGCTGTCGCCCGTTTCTAGGTTCAGCACTTTGTACGTCTTGTAATCCAGCGTTTCCTCGTCGAAATACTGTAGAGTTACCTTGCGCGGCTCGCCCTTGTAAACGGCGTAGTATGTGGCGTCATCGGTCATTCTGGGCAGCTCGGTGCAGTCTTTGTACTTCACTTCGCCGCCCTTTTCATCGGCGTATCCGACGAACTTCTTGCCGTTAGGCGCAGACTCGCTGAGGAAATCTATCCTGGTGCCGTAGCGCACGCCAAGATCAACGCTGTATTCGGTGTTTCGGTAACCGCGCTTGACTACTTTCAGGTTCAGCGTGTCGAAATCGTACATCGCTATGTATATGAAAGCCAGCTTGTTGTAATCGTTAGGATGTTCGCCGCTAAAAGCTTTCCTTGCCGTGTACGAATAGTCGCCGCCGTATACCTTATTATAGCGCACGCCCGTCTGTTTTCCGCTCGTGAGTATGTAGTCGTTCGTCACGCAGCCCTCTGTCAAAGCTGTAACTTTGCTTGCCGAAGGCAGTTTTCCGAATGAATTGCTCGGGCCTTTCCATACTTCCCAGCGTGTGAATTTCAGATGTTCGTTGCCCGAAACGTCCGGCGCTGCCGGCGCTTCGCCGATGTTTACCACCTGCATATCCGCCGCCCAGCAAAGCGCTTCGGTGTCGAAGTATATGAAAGCTACGGTCGCCTGCGCGGTGTTCGCCGAGTATACGAAATCGGTGTCCTCGGTTACCATAGTCCAGTTGGGGTCGCTGTTCCACTTGCCGTCTTTGAATTTGTATGTGCTGAGGTAGTCCTCTACGCGGAAAGCACCCGCCGTTTTGCCCGCCAGCACCTCGCGGCTTCCGAGCAGCTCGCGCTTGCCGTCTATCTCACTGTAAAAGTTTACCTTGCAGATCTTTCCTACGCGGTCGCTGTCTATTCGGCTGGTGTCCGCCCACATTACTTTCATGTTGGCTACCGTGTTTCTGCCGTAGCCCGCGCTGCGCGTGAACTGCAAATACTGTCCCTTGTAGCGAACGTGCGCGTTGCACTCTACCACCGCGGGCGGGTCATAATTATAATAGCTGTGCTTGAAGCGCACGCTTGTGTACTTCCAAGCTTTGTTGTCCCATACCGCTTCAAAAGCGTAGTTTGAAAAACTCAGATCAAGCGAGTCCCAAGAGATCTCTCGGCGCACCGTTTCGCCCGTCGTGATGTCTAAGAACGTGCCCGTTATCGCGGGCAGAGAGGACATCGGCACGGTGGTGTACCTCGCCTTTTTGTTCGAGTTTGTAAGTATCAATTGCGCTTCCGGCTCGTTTACCGAGAGCAGCAGTTCTTTGTTGCCCATGTGGAAGAGCGGTACTTTTATCTCAAAAAGTATGCCCTCAGCCTTTAGCTTAAAGACTTTTGATTCGGCGATAACTTTTAGCTCTACATATATGCCGACTTCCATATAGTAGCCGCCCACCGCCGTTTTGTATACGTTTCGGTACTGTGAGTAGGGCTTTACGGCGTGGTACTGCGCATATCCGTAAATGTCGAGGTACGCGCCTACCTCCATGCCCATGCCTACCTCGCCCAGCCTTTGCAGACCGAAGAACGAAATAGTCATTCTGCCCTCAAGCCCCGTCTTTACGCCGATGTATCCGCATATCGAGAGGTCGAAGCTGTATCTGTTGTCGCCGTCGAGGTCGTTTTGGTAGCTGCGAAATTCCTTTGTGGCAGAGTTGCCCGCTATGCCTACCTGCGTAGCGTCCAGTACCGAGAATTTCGTGCTCATGCCCGCCGCGAAGTTCACCTTTATAACGTAGTTTAGGTCAAGGTTTATGTCAAATACCGTTATCGGCTCTATCAGCGGTATCTTCGATTTGAATAGCGGTATCTCGCAAAGCTGTATGTAGTCGCCCTGACTTTCAAGCATATCTTTCATCTGCGCAACTAACGAGTTCTGGTCGTTTTCCTCATCGCTGTTCATCATGTCGGTTATCTCTTTCGAGATGTCGCGCCATGTTTCGTTCTTCTTGTTGGTAGAGCATACCAGTACCTTGAACTCTATATCCGTCTGCGAGTAGATGTTTACAGCGTAGTCAAATTCCAACTGGCTCTTTTTGAAAAGCTTGAATTTGAAAGATTTGTAGCCTTGCAGCGATATGTTCAGGTACTCGGTTATGGTTATCGAAGCGTTTATTTTCAATCTGTTCTTTACAGTGCCGCTGTAAGAGAATGTAAATCTGATAGCGCACCAGTTGTTCGGGTCGGGTATGCGGAAATTCTCGTTCTCCGCTTCCGCAATGGTCACTTGTACTTTCAGATTTTTTTTCAGCTTCTGCGAAAGGTCGAAAAGGCTGTCGTCTTTCAGCCGCGCGCCTTGCGTGAAATCGGTCAGCGCGGGGTCGTCGGCGGCGTAGTTTGCAAGCAGACTATCTCCGCCAAGCTCGTTTTTAACGCTTTCGCTGTCCGCCAGCAGCGCCGCCATCATCATGTTTATCTGGTCAGCGCCCTCGCTCATGTAAAGTTCGTCCGCCATGGCTTCGGGGTCGAAATCGTCGGCGAGAATGGCGTTCGTCATGTCTTTCTTGAAGCTTATGTCAACGTTATCGAAAACGTCCTCAGGCTCGCTGTCCTCAAAGGCTATAACGTAATCATCGCCGCGCTGAGCGGTTTCCAGCACGTTTATAAAGCGCGAATTTTCGTCCACCTTTTCGGTGCCGTCGCCCAAGCAAAGGGTATCCTCCGCCTTGATGTCCTTTTCAACGAAGTACGCCGCGTCAACTATGTATTCGCTCTCCTCCTCGTTTTCCTTAAAATGGGCGGAGTCAACGTACTTTATGCCGGAGTCCATATCGAGTATCATGCTCTCGGGCTTGAAAATTCGGAATGTGTACTCGGTAACGCTCTCCTCTAAGTCGCGGAAAGTCACCCAGTCGCTGCGCGTAACACGGTAAAGTCCGCCCTCGGTGTAATCCTGATCGGGCACTACCGTGTACTCATTTCCCGATGCGGAAACGCTGAAACTCTCGGGGATCTCGCCCGAAATAGCCTCTATATCCACCGCGCTGAGCAGATTGTCGGAAGAAATGGGCGTGTCGCTGACAAGCGTGAAAGCGAAGTCCGCGGCGCAGTCCTCTTCGTAATAAGTAGTGCGCGGCTCGACCTCAATGTCGTTTTCCACCTCGCCGAAATCCGCGTAAAGCGTTATGTCGTCCTCAAGAACGGTGTCCTCGAAAAATTCCTGCGTGTGCTCTGGGTCGGTGTACCAGCCCTTGAAGGTCTTGCCCGCCATGTAAGACTGCGGCAGCAGGTCGGGCGTTCCGCCCTTTGTCACCGTAACGGGCTCTACCGCCGAGCCATCGGTAACGAAGTTTATCGTGATAGTTTCGGTCTCGTCGGGCAGGGGAGTGCTCGCAACGCGCGCTTTGATGACCTGCTTTTGACCGTTTATCTCTACTTCGCGGGTAAGCTCGAGCGTGCCGTCGGGCAGGGTATCATTAAGCTCGTCGGCGCTTACGGGTATCTCCGCCGCCGCAAAGCTTAGGCACATCGCCGCGCACATGAAGAGCGAGAGTATACGCCTGCCCTGCTTTTTCTTAACGCCTATCGCGATGAGCGCCGCGCCCGATATGAGCGCGAAGCTCAGCCAAACGTAAGCCGCGCCGCTGCCCGTGCTCGGGTTTGTGTCAACGGGTGCAGCCGCCTGCGAAGATGTGGTTTGGCTGCTTGAAGCGGGCTTGCTGCTGTCCGCCGATGAACTGTCGGGCGACGAACTATCGGCTGACGAACTATCGTCCGTGCCGCTGTCGGGAATATCGGCAGTCACCGTGTTGGAGAAGCTTTCGCCCGTCTGAACGGCTGAGCGGTCGAGCGCAAGGCTGCCGCTTCGCAAGGTCATGCCCTCGGGCAGGAAGATCTCGGTAGAGATGTCCGCCAAGCCGCCGTCATTCTGCACATCAAGCGTTATCTCGGCGGCGTCGCCCGCAGAGTAAGCCGCGCTGTCGGTAGTAAGCTGAGCGGAGACCCCGTCGGAGTCGGCAGCGTAAGCCGTGGCGCTCATGGCGCAGGAGAGTGCGAAAAAAGCCGCAAGTCCTGCGAGAGCCGTTCGGTTTCTGAGTTTGGTTTTCATAAATTTACCCCCTTTTTGTGGAAATTCCTCTATATCATTTTATTGATACCACAAATATCACCGCCCGCTGCCCGGAAATATACCTTTATAATAGTGCACATTTCAGCGGGCAGCAAAGATTGGCATGAATTTGGCATATAACTCTATGTTCATTCAATTATAACATGGCGCAATGCATTTGTCAATAGATTTTTTATAAAAATTTAACATTATTGATTATTGATAAAGGTGAGTGAAAAGCACAAAAATCGGTTGACTTTTTTATGACGGTGTGGTAT
>DBEZOM010000040.1:0-3694 GCA_048252855.1 Ruminococcus sp. | reverse complement strand
AGACCGCTTATTCGTTAGGCGGTTTTTCATTTATGCAGAAATTTGCCGACTGAGTTTGTCCGCGCGGATAAACGGTCGGCGTTTTTGTTTGGTGACACTTGTCACGAGGGCGCAGTCAATAAAGTTATTTGGCCACCATGGACGAAACCCCTGCAAATGCTGGGTGTTTTCATGTTGGCCAGCCCAAAAAGCTGTCCACTATGGAGATAGCCCACATCATCGTGGCCAAATAAGAGATCTCTTGGCCAGTATGTAAACTACCAGTAAAATCAAGGGTTTTGCTCATCTTGGCCAAATAAGAATATTGTCCTAGGGAGAAGTTTGCGCCGTGCACCTTGCAATACGCCGACTTTTGATGTATAATAAATATCGTAACTGAAAACGGGAGTGTTTTGATTTGAAAAATAATGCAGGCGCGCCGCTTCGCGCGCTGAAATGCGCTTTTCCGCACACGCTGCCGATACTCGCGGGGTTCTGCTTACTCGGCACGGCTTACGGGATATACATGAACGTATGCGGATTCAGCTTTATATACCCCACGCTGATGGCGCTTGTGATATTCGGCGGCAGCCTTGAATTTTTGGCTGTGAGTATGCTGCTTTCGTCATTCGCGCCGATGCAGACCTTTATAATGGCGCTGATGATACAAGCCCGCCACCTTTTTTACGGAATATCCATGCTCGAGAAATACAAGGGTATGGGGTGGAAAAAGCCCTACCTGATATTCGGGCTTTGCGACGAAACATTCAGCATAAACTGCACCGCCGAGATACCCGAGGGGGTAGACCGCGGCTGGTTTTACCTATGGGTAACGCTTTTGAACCAGCTTTACTGGGTAGGCGGCGCGGCGGCGGGCGGTCTGCTTGGCGGGCTTATCAGCTTCGACACAAAGGGGCTGGATTTTGTCATGACGGCGATGTTCGTAGTGATATTCCTCGACCAGTGGCTGAAAGAGAAGCACCACATCAGCGCGTGGGCAGGCATGGCGGCGAGCGCAGGCTGTCTTGTGCTATTCGGCGCAGATGATTTTCTGATACCAACAATGATATGTATACTTGTGCTGCTTACAGCGCTGCGCAGGCCAATTGAGAGAAAGGCGGGTGGCGAGCAATGAGTACGAGTCAGCAGGTGATAACAATACTTCTCTGCGCGGCGGGCACTATGCTAACGCGTTTTCTGCCGTTCGCGGTATTCAGCGGGAAAAAGCCCGCGCCGAAGTACATACAATACTTAGGCAAAGCGCTGCCGGGGGCGATATTCAGCATGCTTGTGGTGTACTGTCTGCGCAACGTAGACGTACTGCACGGCGCGCACGGTCTGCCCGAGCTTATAGCGATAGCGGTAACGGCAGGCGTGCACCTATGGCGGCGGCAAATGCTGCTCTCGATAGCGGCGGGCACGGTCTGCTATATGCTTTTGGTGCAGGTTGTGTTTTGAGTAGATAAACAGACATAATAAAGCTCCCTCGAGTTCTCATTTCGGGGGAGCTTTTCTGCTACTGCACGTTGTGCATATTGCCGCTGTTATCCATATAGAAATAATTGTCGGGCAGGATAAATACCAAATACGACGCGCCGCCCGAGGGGCTTTTCAGCGTTTCCTCATCGCCGCCGTCGGCGTCCATGCTGCATATATCGCCGTCCTTATCGGTGAAATACAGCCTGCCGCCCGTGAAGTTGGTGTGCTTAGTGTAGCCCGAGCGCAGCTTTTTGAGGTCTGAGCCGTCGTAAGCCATGCTGTAAAGCGAGCGTTTATCGCGGTCGGCGGAGAAGTACACCCTGCCGTTCGTCGCGCATATATCGGAGCAGGGCGAAGCGTAAAGCGTCTGCACATCGCTGCCGTCCAGCGCCATTGACTTTAGGCTGTACTTATCGCCGTTGTAATCGCAGAAGAATATCAGGTCATCGCAGATGTTCATATACCAAGCGCGGTTCGCCGCCAGCACGGTGAAGTCCCCGCCGTCGGTATCCATACGGCATATCTCGTACCCCGCGCCGCCCATATCGGCTGAGAAATACAGTCTGCCGCCGTAGAGGGTGAGTTCGTAGCTGTACTTTGAGCAAAGCACCTCATACCCGCTGCCATCGGTGCGCATACGGCAAACGGCGTTGTTTTCGTCCACCGATGTGAAATACAGCCAGCCGCCGCTGACGTTTAGGTAGTACACCTGCGTATCGAGCAGCTTTTCCTCGCCCCCGCCGTCAGCGCACCTGCGGGTAAGCGTGCCGCACGAGCTGTAAATGTATTCGCCGTCAGACACCGCGTAACCGCCGTTGACTATATTAGACTTGCCCGCCCATGCCGCCGCAGCGCTTTCGTCGCCGGAGGGCTGAGGGGCGGTCTGCGGCTGAGTGGTGGTGGTTTTTTTGGTGGTCTTTTTGGTGGTAACAGCCGCTTTCGGCGCAGATGTCTGCTTAGCCGTCGCCGCCTTTGTCTGCTTTTCGGTCTGCGCTTCCTGCTTCTGAGTGGCGGCGGTGGTGGTCTGCGCGGGCTGTGTGGACTGTGTGGTCTGCGCCGTTTGTGCCAGTTCCGCGCTCTCGCTCTGCGCCGTCTGCACCTTTTCCCCGCCCGACCTCGTGAAATGTATTATCATGCCGCCGATAACGCCTACGACAATCATGCCCGCCAACGTTAGCGAGAGCACTATCGCGTAAAGGCTCTTCGGCACTTCCTGCCCGCGGGCAGCAGGTTTGCTCGGCGGGGGAGCGTACCTCGGCGTGTCGTATGGCTCATATTGCTCATACTGCTCAAACTGCTCGTATGACGCGGGGTCTTCGGCATACTGCGTGGCGTAGCGGTCTGTCTGCTCGGGCTGATCGTACTGCTCTAACCGCACCACCTCAGCGCCGCAGCTTGGGCAAAATTGTGCTTCGGCGGTAAGCCTGCGGCCGCAGTTCATGCAGAAAAGATCTGTGTTTTCCGTGTTCATATTTTAATATCCGATTATCAAATTATTTATACGCGCTGTATCTCGTGCGGGCGAGTATGTAGCCGATGATGCCTATTATCTCCATCACGAAAAACGCCGTGTTTCCCGTAAAGACCTGCACCAAACTATCCGCCTCAAGCTCCGCCGTGACGAGCACGTTTATCAGCTCCAGCACGCCGAAAAACAGCAGGTTCGCAAAGAATATCGCGAGGTTCGCCGAGTATGCGTTTTTGAAATACTCCGCCCTCTGCCTGCTGTCGGAAGCCGAGATGCGCTGTAGGCATTTCACGATGGAAGCCAGCGCAAGTATAGCCATTACTGCGTAAACGATGATGATGACGTATGAAACTATCACAATAGTCTGCTCGTCGCCATCGAGGTCGCCGTACTCGCTCGCCTCGCCCGTGATGTCCTTTATTATGCTGAACATCTGCGAGGGCGAGAAGTCCTCATCGCCGAAAAGATAATCGACGTTGAAAAGCTTGATGAACGGCGAGATGAGCATTACCACCGCGCACACCAGCGAGAGCACCATCTGTATCATATCGCCGTTCTGCGCGGGCGCTGACTGTGGTGCGCCGCCCATGTAGGGCTGTGTGCTCTGCATATTCGGTGCGTTCTGCGTGTTCATATTTTCATATTCACCTGCGCTGTTCGCATTAGTTTGCGGCATTACCGCGCCGCACTTATCGCAAAACTTCGCGCTGTCTACCAATTGATTTCCGCATTTCGGACAAAACATATCCTATTCCTCCATTTTAATAA
>DBEZOM010000039.1:0-26178 GCA_048252855.1 Ruminococcus sp. | reverse complement strand
ATTTTAGTCAATAATGCGACAATTTCTATATGCCCCGTCCGCGGAAAAAAATCCGCCGCCATGCACCGCTCCGCTTTGTACCCCAGCTTCTCCAGTTCAGCGCAGTCGCGCGCAGCGGTCGAGGGGTTGCAGGAGATCATTACTATCCGCTCGGGCGACATCTTCGCCATGTATTTCAGCGTTTCGGGCGTGCAGCCTTTGCGCGCAGGGTCGGCGATTATCACGTTTGGCAGCTCGCCGCGCTCATATAACGTCTGCGCTGCCTGCTCTGCGTCGGCACATATGAACTCCGCATTCTTTATCCCGTTCGCAGCGGCGTTTTTCTTCGCGTCGTCTATCGCGGGCGCTACTATCTCTACGCCTATCAGCTTTTTTACGCCTGCCGCCATAGAAAGCCCTATCGTGCCCGCGCCGCAGTAAAGGTCAAGCAGAGTGTCCGTCGGCTTCAACTGTGCATACTCTCTCGCAAGCTCGTACACGCGCTCTGCCTGAAGTGTATTTATCTGGTAGAATGAATGCAGCGAGATCGCTATCCTGTTGCCGCACATCTCGTCATATATCTCTTCCCTGCCGCAAAGTACCTCGCTCGATTTGCCAAGTATCACGTTCGTGCGGTCGGGATTTATGTTCATGATGAAAGACTTTACCTGCGCAAACTCGCCGCATATCTGCTCGGCTACCTCCGCAAACACACCGCGCCGCTTCGTCGTAGTCACAACGATACAGACCATTATCTCGCCGCTGTGCGCGCCTTTTCTCATGTAAACGTGCCGCAGCAGTCCCCTGCCGCTTTCCTCGTCATACGCTGTTATCTTCTGCTCGGTGCATAGATCCAGCAGCCTGCCGCAAATTTCCGTAAATATCTCGGGTATCAGCGCGCACCCCTCCGAGCGTATCACCCTGTGCGAACGCTTTGCATAAAATCCGCTGAAAAGCCTGCCGTTTTCGTCCGCCGCTATCGGGAACTGCACCTTGTTGCGGTAGTGCTCGCAGTCCTCACTGCCGATTATCCCCTCGAATTTCGGCGAAAGCTTACCTATCCGCGTGAACGCGCTGTATACAAATTCTTCCTTTGCCCTCAGCTCAGCTTCGTAGCTAATGTGTCTGAACGAACAGCCTCCGCATTTGCCAAAAGCGCCGCAGCCGTCCTCGCAGCGGTCTGCCGAAGCGGTTATGATGTTTTCGATAATGCCGTAGCAAAAGCTCTTTTTCACCTTTACTATCCTGCATTCTATCACATCGCCGACAGCCGTCAGCGGAACGAATACCGCTATACCGTCAGCCTTGCCGACGCCGTTTCCCTCGTTCGTAAGCCCGGTTATCTCAAGCGTTACAACATCATTTTTCTTCAGCATAAAATTCCTCTATCTCGTTCTTCCGCTCAAGCATAATGTCAAAATGCTTGTTGTACTCCAGCGGATATTTGTAATTGAAAACTCTCTTCATCCTGCCGTTTTTCAGGTCTACCAGCTTGGTCGAGCCTGCCGCGCCCATAGCGATTATCGTCTGCACCTCTTCCATTATATAGATATTGTACAAACTCTCATAGCCCGGCTTCACCCAGCCTATATTCTCCAGATTATCCACCATATTCTTTTGCTTGTACAAATAATACGGCTTGTAACCCGCAGCGTAAAGCTTCTCAGCCGCGTAGTCCACCATCTCGGCGGCGGGATTTTTAAACACTTCGCTCTTATCATCGCTGCCGTTCAGCCGCGCCGAGCGTTTTACCGAAAGCGTGTGTACGGTTATGCTCTCGGGCGATAAAATTATCAGCTCGTCTATCGTGCGCTTGAAGCTTTCGAGCGTGTCGGTCGGCAGTCCCGCTATAACGTCAGTATTTATAGAATCGAATCCCTGCGCACGCGCAAGCTTGAAGCTCTCGTAAAACTGCTGTGTGTTATGCTCCCTGCCTATCGCTTTTAGCACGTCGTCATTCAGCGTCTGCGGATTGATAGATATTCGCGTACAGCCGCCCTGCTTCATCGCTTCCAGCTTTTCAGCAGTTACTGTGTCGGGTCTGCCTGCCTCTATCGTGTACTCCCGCACCTGCGAAAGGTCAAAGCTCTCAGATACCGCCCGCATAACGCGTTCTAACTGCGGCGCTGTGAGCACCGTAGGCGTGCCGCCGCCGAAGTATATAGTGTCAGGCTTTATGCCTATGCGCTCGGTGAGCTTTGCCGTGTGGCGTATCTCGTCGCAAAGATTTTCTATGTATGCAGGTATTATTTTCTTAACGCCCGCTCCCGAAGCCGACTGCGATATGAACGAGCAGTACGAACATCTGCTGGGGCAAAATGGCACGGAAACGTACAGCCCGAATGTGCTGCCGCCGCTCTCTTCAAGCTGTTTTAAGAAAGGCGCTTGCGAAACGGCTGTATCGTAGGCTATACTGCATTTTTTCGGCGAGATCAGATAATCGTTCTGCAAAGTGCGGAATATCTCGTCTTTAGTCAGCCCTTTATCTATGAGCCTGTTGACCTGCTTCACGGGTCGCACTCCCGTAACTATGCCCCATTCCGAAACTATGCCAGTTATTGCACTTACCGACTGATACACCAGCTTTGAAAGCTCCAGCTCGCACTCGCCCTCAGCAGCGTTCGGCATGAGAGAAGAAACGCGGCGGCAGTTTTTACCGCCTATCCGCGCCGCTGCATAAAGCAGAGTTTTTCTTTTCGTTCTCAGCTCTCTTGCAAAAACATAGTCCTCGTCAGCCGCAAGCTCTGCCGTTTCTTTATCCGCATATATAAATTCAAAATGCTGTGCGGGAAAGAAAAGCTTCATCACAGCCTCTATTTCATATTTGTAGTCGTTTCCGCTGAAAATAATTTTCATGTTTTTACTATCCCCGTTTTAAATTAGGTATGGATTATATTTGCGCTCGCTGTCAAGCGAAGTTTCGCACATATGCCCCGGCAGTATGCGCAGGTTTCCGCCCAGGTCTTTTATCTTCTCCATAGAGTACATGAGCGCGCTGTAATTGCCGTCGGGCATATCAGTTCTGCCTACCGAGCGCGCGAAAAGCGTGTCGCCCGAAAACATAACGGCGCCTGTGATATAGCATACCGAGCCGGAAGTGTGTCCCGGAGTATGCAGCACGTCAAATTCCAGCTCGTCCTGCTTGATTATATCGTCCTCAGTTATAGCTATCGACTTATCGAAAGGCTTATAGCCGCGCACGCGGAAAAGGTTTATCAGCAGTCCGTCGGTATCTTCGCTGAGCTTTGCCTGATCCATTTCGTGTATATACACCTTACAGCCCGTTTTCTCCACAAGGTCTGCAACAGCTCCTACATGGTCGAAATGGCCGTGAGTAAGCAGTATTTTTTTCAGAGTAAGCCCGTGTTTCAGTATCTCGCCGTATATGTAATCGGCGTCGGCAGGCGCGTCTATAAGCACTGCGTTGCCATCGTTGGTAGCTACTATATAGCTGTTTGTATCGCACACGCTGAGCGGTTTGAGCTTGATTATCTCCATGATACTCTCCTTTTACTTTCCGCTGCGTTCAACGGATATTACGTTCTTTATCTTCTTTATCCTCGCGATAACGCTGTTTAGCTGATCCATGCCAGCTACGCTTAGCGTTACTGAGAGGATAGCGTTGCCGTTTTTCAGCTCGCGCGAGGAGGACTCGTATATATAAATATTTATCATAGCGAGGGCTGACGAAACGTCTGCCAGCAGACCTATTCTATCCACCGCTATAATGTCGAGCGTGGTCTTGAAGTACACGGGGTCGGTCTTTGAGCTTTCCCAGTGCACTGGTATCCAGCGGTCTTTCTGGTCGGGATTATCCTTTTGCGAGAGGTAGTTTGCGCAGTCGCACTTATGCACCGAAACGCCGTGGCCGCGCGTGATAAAGCCTACTACGTCATCGCCCGGCAGGGGGTTACAGCACTGCGCGAATTTTACCACGCAGTCGTCTATGCCGTCTACCACAACGCCCGACTTCTTCTTTATGCTCTTGGGCTTAATATCCTCCTGAGTGACCTCTGGCTGCTGCTTTTCGGAATACTTTTTCGTATACTCCACTTTAAGGCGCTGCATGACTTTTGAAAGCTGCACGCCGCCGTAGCCTATCGCGGCGAAGAAATCGTCCAGCGTTTCGCAGCTGTGCTTGCGCATATCTAAGCGCAAAAATTCCTCTAAGTCCTCTTCGGGAACGCGCATATTATTGCGGCGAAACTCTCGCTCCAGCGCATTTTTGCCCTCGAATATATTTTCCTCGCGGCGCTCTTTCTTGAACCACGAGCGTATCTTCGACTTAGCCTCGTTGGTCTTGGCGATATTCAACCACGAGCGGCTTGGGCCGTGGCCCTCTATATTGGTAGTAAGTATCTCGATTATCTCGCCGGTCTTGATCTGATAATCGTAAGAAACCATCTTTTTATCTGCTTTCGCGCCGCACATTCTGTGACCTACCTGCGTGTGTATCGCATAGGCGAAGTCTATAACTGTCGCGCCCTTCGGCAGGGTTATCATATCGCCCTTTGGCGTGAAAGCGAAAACGTCCTCTGGGGCAAGGTCGTTCTTTATGGCGCGGACTATCTCTTCCACATCGTTCGACTCCTGCTGCGACTCTATTATCTGGCGCACCCACGCTATGCGGTTATCCTCTTTACTGCTGCCGCCCTTTATGCCCTCTTTATACTTCCAGTGCGCGGCGATACCGTATTCAGCCATGCGGTGCATTTCCCATGTGCGTATCTGCACCTCAAAAGGTATGCCCTCTCTTCCGATAACCGTGGTGTGCAGCGACTGATACATATTCGGCTTCGGGGTAGAGATATAGTCCTTAAAGCGGTTCGGAATGGGTCGGAACATATCGTGTATTATGCCGAGGACGTTATAGCACTCGGGTATAGTATTTACGATAATTCTCACTGCGTAGCGGTCATATATCTGGTCGATGTCTTTGCCGTCGCGATAGACTTTTTTATATATGCCGTAATTCGACTTTACTCTTCCGTCTATCTGCGGCAGGGGGTCGAAATTCTCTTTTTCAAGGCGGTCGTGTATCTTCTTTTTGATATTCTCGATGAGGTTCTCGCGGTCGTCCTTGCGCAGTTTCATCTGCTCCTCTATCTCAATATATGCGTATGGGTCGAGGTAGTAGAAAGCGAGGTCTTCTATCTCGTCCTTGATAGAGCTTATTCCTAAGCGGTGAGCTATCGGCGCGTAGATGTTCATTGTTTCGTGCGCTATGGTGCGGCGCTTTTCCTCGCGGCAGTATTTCAGCGTGCGCATATTGTGCAGGCGGTCGGCGAGCTTGATTATTATAACGCGAATATCCTCGCTCATAGCCAGCAGTATCTTACGGATATTCTCGGCTTTCTGTTCTTCTTTGGTAAATATTTCTACTTTGCCCAGCTTTGTAACGCCGTTTACGAGCATAGCTACATCACTGCCGAACTGCTTTTCAAGCTCCTGCAATGTGCACTCAGTATCTTCCACAACGTCATGCAGCAGCGCGGCGCATATAGTGTCGGTATCCATTCCGAGCTCGAGCAGGATATACGCTACCGAGAGCGGGTGGCTGATATACGGCTCGCCCGACTCGCGCTTTTGGTCGTGGTGATACTTTTCGGCAAGCTTATAAGCTTCGACTATCTTAGAAAGATCATACTGCTTCTCGCCGTCGAGGATCTTTTGTATCAAAGCGTCGATGGTAATATCCTCCTTGACCTGCACGAGGTAATCATTCTCCCTCGGCGCGGGCAGGTAGGGCTGTATACCCGCAGGCTCGGTCTTTATAGCGTCATTTTTTACATTGTTATCCATATTATCCATAGCTGTATTACCCTCTCTCAGAATGATATGTAGTCGAAAAAAGCTATCTTGAAAGCTGCGCGAGCAGGCGCATAGTAGGCGCGGCGCTGAGGTCTGCCTTAGCCTTTACGGGCAGAATTTTTATGCTTCGGCGCGAAGGCGTGAACTGCGCTATGCCCGCTTCGCAGAATATATCGGCTATGATATGCAGCTTGCAGAAATTCATAGCGGGGCTGTTTATTTTCATGAAAAGCGTATCTAGCGCCACCTCGCCCATCGACGCGATAAGCTTGTACATATTTACCAGCTCGGCGCGGACAGGCGTTATCTTCGCGATAAATGCGGGCGGCAGCGGTACGCCTTTTCTGAACTTTTCGTAGCAATCGCGCGCGGCGAGGTATTTTGCGGTATCCATGCCGTGCGGCTTTATATCCTCGGCTTTGATAGCTATGCTCTCATTGCCGTTAAAGACGTTTATCTCGATATTCGCGGCGATGTCTATAACGCTGCCGATATTAAAGAAAAGCTCCTGCGGTGGCGTGGAGAATATCAGCGCTTGAAAGCGTTTGCCGCCGTAGGTGAAGTCTATCTTGCTGTGTTTGCCGCCCGAAAGCGGGTAGATAGCGTTTACGCGGCAATTCGGCAGGCAGAAAAGCGGATAGGGATTGCCCGCGCCGAAAGGCTCGAGAACTTCGAGCGAGCGGATATTTTCTATCGTAATATCCTCGGGCGGTATGACCATATCGCACTCGGTAACGTCGGCGGGCATAGCGCGCAGTTTATCGGCGAACTCCTGCACCTTAGCCTTGAACTGCGAAAGGTAGCGTTCTTTAAGCGAAAGACCGCCAGCGCATTCGTGTCCGCCGAATTTATCGAGATATTCAGAAGCGTATGTAAGGCAGGCGTGAATACTGAAACCGGGCAGACTGCGTGCGCTTCCGCGGGCAGTTCCGTCCTCGCCGATAGAGATTATGATATTCGGCTTACCGTAAGTTTCCATAACGCGCGCGGAAACTATGCCTATAACGCCGTGGTGCCAGCCTTTTCCGCAGAGCATGAGCACGCGGTCGTTCAGCACGGCGGGGTTATCGTCGATATATTTATATATCTCCTCCAGAATAGCGCCCTCGGTCTCGCGGCGAACAGCGTTTAGCTCAAGCAGGCGCTCGGCGAGAGAATCAGCCTCTTCGGGGTCTTCGGTAAGCAGAGCCTTTAGCGCGAGCAGTGGCGAATCGAACCTGCCTGCGGCGTTTATCTTAGGGCAAAGGCGAAAACTCAGCGAGCGGGCGTTGAGCGAGCTGCGGTCGGTCTGCACCTTATCTATCAGCGCGTTCAGACCGTAATTTTCGGTATTCTGCATATACATAAGACCTTGGCGGACTATACTGCGGTTTTCGCCGCGCAGGGAAACTACGTCGCCGACAGTACCTATACTGCAAATATCGGCGTACTGCTCTACCACGGTTTCAAAGCCGCCGTCCAGCGCCGCGCAGAGTTTCAGCGCAACGCCCGCGCCCGCGAGGTCTTTAAATGTAGACGGGCAATCGGCGCGGTGGGGGTCTACCACGGCTTCGGCGCGCGGGAGTATCTCGGGCGGCTGGTGGTGGTCGGTAACTACCAGCTTCATGCCGAGCTTGTATATCTCCTCAGCCTCGGCAACGCAGGAAATGCCGTTATCCACGGTGACGATAAGCTCTACGCCCTGCTCATGCAGTTTGCGCACGGCGTCTATCGTCATGCCGTAGCCTTCCTCGCGCTCGTTGATATAATATGTAACGTTCGCGCCCATGCTTTGCAGGTAGCTGTAAAGGATAGCGGTAGCTGTAACGCCGTCGCAGTCGTAATCGCCGTAAATACAGATAAGGCGGTAGGAATCTATAAATTCATTGATAGTATCAGCCGCCTGCTCCATATCCGCGGTGATAAGGGGGTCTTCCAGCTCGTCATCGCTGAAAAAATCGACCACCTGCTGAAAATCGCAGAAACCCCTAGCCGTCATAAGCTTCAGCGCAAAAAGGCTGAGGTCGCATTTCAGCTTCATCTCACCCGCAAGTTTAAGGTCGGGCGCGTTTACCTTCCATTTTCTCATAATATGATCGTCCTTAATCGAAAGCAGCGAAAGCGCTGCGTGAATACAATAATACTATTATAGTATACCACAAAAGACGCTTTTTTTCAATAGCCTACGCTATATTTAGCAAAAAAATTCACAACGCACCGCAAAATACGGCACGCTGTGAAAAAAATGCTGTAAAGTTTTATCAGCCCTCGGGCTCTTCCTCGGCGGGCTCTTCTTCGAGAGCCGAGCAGCAGGGCTTATGCTCGGTAAGACCCTGCGGGAAAAATTCGCTTATCGGGAAATTTATCTTATCAAAAAGCTCGCAGGGGGTATCGGTATTGGTAGAGCATTCCTTACCGGGTATGCAGTAATCGAACGCGGGTATCATGATAGGCACTGGGCGCTCGAGCTGGATTATCGCGAAAAAACCGATTGTGATGAGCACGGTATTTTTCTCTCCGGCGGTATCGTGAACTAGCTTAGCGTCAAGGCACATAGGCTCGGCTATGCTGACAGCCGCGGTAGGCAGCGCCGCAGAAGAGCAGCAGGCAGCGCAGCCGCTGGTCTTAGAAGCGTAGCGGAAGGTGCTCATGCCGTCTGAAACGAAGCGCTGAGTATTGCCGTCGCTGCCGAAAAGAATGACCTTTTTCGAGAAGCCGGCTCTGCCGTAAACTATTGTAGGCGTTTCGGTAGTTTCAAAGTACGCCTCGATCTCAGCCTTGAAATTATATGTTACGTCTACGGTATAGAAGCCGTTGTTGAAAGGCACGGGGTCGATAGCGAAGCTTACGCCTGTTACCTGTATGCACTTTGTCTTGATGTAAGCGGCGGTATTGATGACCTCCTGCTCGGCAGTAGAGAATGAAAACTGTAAGTCTTCAAGGCATTCCTGCGAGCTGCATGAATCGAACACCCTCATCACGTCTACGCAGACCGCTTCTTTAAACGGCTTATTCGGATTGCAGTTCATTTCGCTCATAATAAAATCCTCCTGACATAAATGTACTCCCTTTGGGACTGCGGCGGGGCATAGCCGCCGTTTGTACATTCTATTCATGTGAGCGAAAAATTGTGCATAGAGCGATACCGCAAAAAAATAGGCGGAAATAGATCCGCCTTAAATTTATATATTAGGTGTTCTTATCTACCTGATGGAAAGTTTTGAGATTTCCTATCTTTTCGTTTCTCTCATCGAGTATTTTCTCGACGTCAGACCACTCAAGGCCCTGATTTGCGGCGAGCACCATAACGTGGTAGAGCAGGTCGTTTATCTCGTTCGCAAGCTCGTCGTTATCGCCGTTTTTAGCAGCTATAACGGTTTCGGTAGCCTCTTCGCCGACCTTTTTGCATATCTTATCAACGCCCTTATCAAAGAGGTACGCTGTGTAAGAATTTTCCTTAGCCTTGCCGTTTTCGTAATCAGCCTTTCTCTGCTTGATAACAGCAAAGATCTCTTCATAAATAGTCATATCAATTCTCCTCATTATAAATTTCATTGAAAAAGCAGCTATACGAGCCTGTGTGGCAGGCAGCGCCCGTCTGCTTTACATTCAGCAGCAGGGTGTCGTCGTCGCAGTCGGAATAGATGGAAACTACCTTTTGCAGGTGACCGCTGGTAGCGCCCTTATTCCAAAGCTCCTGCCGCGAGCGGCTCCAGTACCATGTATAGCCTGTTTCGAGAGTTTTTCTCAGGCTTTCCTTATTCATATAGGCGAGCATAAGCACCGTTTTGGTGTCAACGTCAAAAGCTATCGCGGGAACAAGCTCGCCCTTGACAAAATACTTGTCAAGATCGTTAATATCTATCTTGATCTTACTCATTATCGGGTTTCCCTTCGTTTATTATTTATCGCCGAATTTTTCTTTCAGCTCTTTCTCCACGCGGGGTATCGGCAGGAGCATTGCGGCTGTCTGCAAAAGCATTAGCACGCACATCAGCGCCGCGCCGTAAGCTGTGCTGATAAAGAAATACGCCACGCAGAACGGCAGAGATACCGCCGCTGCGGCCGCGCCTATTTTTATCCACAAGCCGCCGCAGCGCTCGTTCGCGAAAGCCCATGCTTCGCGGCTGCTCATAGAGCGCGATGTGCGGTAGCCGACGGCAGAGTCGGGCTCGGCGGAGTGGCAGTTTTTCATGATATACCCGCAGATAATAATGACCGCGGGCACGAAAAATGTCAGCACCGTATAGAGAATGCTCATTATTTTACCTCACGATTATACCCTTACTGCGGCAGTCCGCCTTGACCTGCGAAACGGTAAGCTCTTTGAAATGGAAAAGGCTTGCCGCGAGCGCCGCAGAGCAATCGGTCTCTAAGAACGCTTCGGCAAAATCGCCGAGCTTGCCCGCGCCGCCGCTCGCTATAACGGGTATCTTTACCGCCGAGCACACGGCTTTGAGCATAGGCAGGTCGAAGCCGCCGCGCACGCCATCGGTATCTATGGAATTTAGGCAAATCTCGCCCGCGCCTAGCTGCTCGATGCGCTTTACCCAGTCGATGAGGTCGAGCTGCATATCTATCCTGCCGCCGTTGATATAAACCGTCCACTTATTATCGGCGACCTTTTTGGCGTCGATGCCTACGCAGATGCACTGGCTGCCGAAAATATCGGCGCCGTCTTTGATAAGCTGCGGGTTTTGAACAGCCTGCGAGTTTACAGAAACTTTATCCGCACCTGCGCGCAGGGTATCTCTAATATCGTCAACGGTCTTGATACCGCCGCCGACCGTGAGGGGCACGAAGACCTTTTTAGCAGTTTCGCGGACTACGTCGAGCATTACTCCCCTGCCCTCGTGCGAGGCGGTTATATCGTAAAACACGATCTCGTCAGCGCCCTGAAGATTATATTCATATGCGCAGGCAACGGGGTCGCCGACCTCTTTTATGCCCTCAAAATTCACGCCTTTTACCACTTTTCCATCGCGGACGTCAAGGCAGGGTATTATTCTTTTTGCCAGCATATTACTTTCCCTCCCCTGCAAGTTTCACGAAATTTTCGAGTATCTTCAAGCCTGTTTTACCGCTCTTTTCGGGGTGGAACTGGCTGCCGAAGATAGTCTTTCCGTCAGACACCATAGCGGGAACTTTACCTCCGTACTCAACGTATGCGCAAAGGTCGCTGTCGTCGCAGAAAGCTTTATAGGAATGAACGAAGTAAACATACTCGTCATCGGTAAGGCCATCAAAAAGCGGGCATGGCTGATTATACACCAGCTTATTCCAGCCCATATGCGGGATAACGAGGTCGGGCTCGTCTATTTTATCGACATAGCCCTTTATCAGACCCAGACCCTCGCACTCTTCAAACTCAAAGCTTTTTTCAAAAAGAAGCTGCATACCCAGGCAGATACCTAGGAAAGGCTTTAGCTTCGCCTGCTCTTTAACGGTATCTACAAGGCCGCTTTCGGTAAGCTTTTTCATAGCCCAAGGAAAAGCGCCTACGCCGGGAAGGATTATCGCGTCCGCCGCTTCGAGGTCGGCTTTATCGGCCGTAAGCTTATTTTCTACGCCGAGGAAATCGAGCGCATTTTTTACCGAGAAGATATTTCCCGCGCCGTAATCGACTATTGCTATCATTTTACAACACTCCCTTTGTGGAAAGTACGCCGCCGCCCGTAACCGTCATAGCGTCTTTAAGGGAGTGGGCGACAGCTTTGAACATCGCTTCGATGATATGGTGATCGTTTTTGCCGTATTCCTCGCGGATATGCAGCGTTATGCCGGAATTCATCGCGAAAGCTCTGAAAAATTCTTCTGTAAGGCAGGTATCAAATTCGCCGCAGCGGAAATCGGTGAAATTCGCGCTGAAAGCGAGGAAAGGTCTGCCGCTTATATCCAGCGCGCAAAAGCTGAGGGCTTCGTCCATAGGCACATAAGCCGAGCCGTAGCGGGCTATACCGCCTTTATCGCCCAGCGCCTTAGCGAAAGCCTGACCCAGCACTATACCAACGTCCTCTACCGTATGGTGGCCATCGACGTTAAGGTCGCCTGTGCAGTTCACCTGCATATCTATACCGCTGTGAACGCCGAAAGCTGTGAGCATATGGTCGAAAAAGCCGATTCCTGTATCGACATTCACCTTGCCCTCGCCGTCAAGCTTGACGAAAACCTCAATATCCGTTTCCTTAGTTTTTCTTTTGATCTCTGCTGTACGCATATTTATCACCTGCTTATGAAAAATTGTGTGTATTTACTGCTGTTTCCAGAAGCCGCCCGTATGGAAATTAGGGTTGCCGAGCGGCTTTGCGGTAAGGCGAAAGATAACGCAGCCGTCGGGGCAGACAATATCTTTTACATATTTGCCGCTGCCGCCGAGATTTGTAAGGTCGCCGCCGCTGCGCACCGCCTCCATCAGCGGGTAAAGCATCATCATGGTCTTTGAGCATATGCCGAAGCCGTCTTTATTGACGGGACAGCCGTAGGTACAGGTGTACTTATCGCCTATCTCCTCACCGTTGCGGCAGTAGCGCACGGGGGAATCGCCGCGCAGATAGCCCGTGACCTCTACCTCAAACTCGTACTCTTCATCATACCATTTATTCACGGCAAATCACCTCACTGCATTACCTGCTGCATGATAGCGTCGAAAGCGGCTTCGTTGCGCTTTGAAAAGTAAAAGCGGAAGCCGTCGAGGGTACGCTCGCCGTCCTCGCCATAAGCGAGAAGATCTTTAAGCATTACGAGCGCGTAACGCTCTTTAAAGATGAATTTGCCCTTATTTACCAAAGAGTAGCTCGCAATATCCTCGTCAGAGATGGAAACATACCATATACCTCTGCCGTTATTTGCCATTATTCTCTGATTTGTCAGCGCGAAAACGGTGTTGTCGCCGCCGAGCATCGCGCCCTGCGACGTTCCGAAAACCGCCAGTTTACAGGTAAAGACTACCTTTTCGCCGTCCTCAAGCTGAAAACCGTATTTATTTCTCACTTCGGGAAGCGAGTCGAGATATGCTCTGTTCATTATTTTTCTCCTATAATTCTTAGTAGTATTTCGGGCTTAAAATCTTACCTTGATAGCGTTTGCGTGAGCGGTAAGGCCTTCCTTTTCGGCGATGAGAACTATATCGTCCTTAGCTTCGCGCAGAGCCTGCTCAGTGTAATATGTAAAGCTGGTGCGCTTTTCAAAGCTGTTTACACCGAGGGGCGAGAAGAAGCGGGCTGTGCCGCTGGTAGGCAGAACGTGGTTTGGGCCTGCGTAGTAATCGCCGAGGGGCTCGGAAGCGTATTTGCCGAGGAAGATAGAACCTGCGTTATCGAGCTTGCCGATATACTCCATCGGGTTATCGAAAAGTACCTCGAGGTGCTCGGGAGCGAAGCGGTTTGCGAGCGCGCAGGCTTCGTCCTTAGTCTTGCAGATAAGAATAGCGCCGTAATTTTCGAGCGAGCTTGCGATTATCTCCTTTCTCGAGAGGTACTGCATCTGTCTTTCTATCTCAGCGATAGTCTTGTCAGCGAGCTCTTCGCTGGTGGTAACGAGGATAGAGGAAGCGAGCTTATCGTGCTCAGCCTGCGACATAAGGTCGGCGGCCACGAATTTCGGGTCGGCAGTTTCGTCAGCCATAACGAGTATCTCGCTCGGGCCTGCTATCATATCTATATCGACAGTGCCGTAAAGCAGCTTTTTAGCGGTAGCTACGAAGATATTGCCGGGGCCTACTATCTTATCTACCTTGGGTATCTCCTCAGTGCCGTAAGCGAGGGCCGCGATAGCCTGCGCGCCGCCCGACATGAATATTCTATCAACGCCGCAAACGGCAGCCGCTACGAGAATATCCTTATTGGGAGTACCGTCTTTGAGCGGAGGAGTTACCATAATTATCTCCTTAACGCCCGCGATCTTTGCGGGGATAGCGTTCATAAGAACAGAGGAGGGGTAAGCAGCCGTACCGCCGGGAACGTAAAGACCTACCCTTTCAAGACCCCTTACGCGCTGGCCGAGGATAACGCCGTTTTCCTTAGCGTTTACGAAGCTCTGGGACTTCTGGCGGGTGTGGAAATCGGTGATGTTTTCTACTGCGTTGAGCAGAGCGTCGGTAAAAGCGCTGTCTGCTTCGGTAAGAGCGTCGTTGATGACCTCGCGCGGCACTTCGTAATACTGCGGAAGCTTGCCGTCGAACTTTTCGGTATAAGCTTTTACAGCGCTGTCGCCGTTAGCCTTTACATTTTCGATTATCTCAGTAACTACTGCCGTTACCTTTTTATCAGTTTCGCCGCTGCGCTTTTCTACCTGCTTGAAAAACTCTTCCTCAGCAGTGCCGTCGGCGACGATCTTTCTCATGATTGCCATTTTCTATTCCTCCAATTTAAACTTCAAATACAAAGCTCTCTTGCGATACAGAAATTACTGCTCGGGCTTATCGAGCGCTTTTTCCACCAGCGAGATGAAGTTTTCTATCTCCTGCTGGCGCATTTTCATGCTTACCATATTTACTATAAGGCGGGCGGATATGGGGCAAACGTCCTCTATTACCTCAAGCCCGTTTTCTTTAAGGGTAGTGCCTGTTTCTACAATATCGACTATACCGTCGGAAAGTTCGAGCAGGGGGGCAAGCTCTACCGAGCCTTCTATCTTAACTATCTCGACATCCATGCCCTTGCTTTCAAAATAATTGCGGGTGATATTGGGGTACTTGGTAGCTATCGTCTTTACGTTATAGCCGCCGTAAAACTTCGAGCCTTTTTTTGTAGCGAGGGCGAATTTGCATCTGCCGAAGCCCAGGTCTACAAGCTCGAAGAATTTGCCCTGCATCTCCATTATAGTATCTTTACCGACAACGCCTATATCGCACACGCCGTGCTCGACGTAGGTGATAACGTCGTTTGCCTTAGCGAGAACTACCTCGATATTGCCGTCGGGGATAGGGAGAATGAGCTTTCTGCCCTTTTCTCTCACCGCGGTGCAGTCGAAACCTATTTTTTCAAACAGACCAACGGTATCTTTTTCAAGTCTGCCCTTTGTAAGAGCTATTCTAAGCGGTTTATTCATGATAAAAATTCCGTCCTTTGCGTTTTATATTTCTATGTGCGATACGTTTTCGTTAATGATAAATATTTTATGTATGCCCTTTGAAGCCGCGTATTCTTTGGTTTCCTCAAGGGTATCAAAAAGGCTGTTTTCTATCACCATGCCGTCGCGCACAAGCTTCTGCGCAAAAGCTATCGCCTCTACCACATAGCCCTTTTCGCCGAAAACTATGCAGTCGGCAGATTTTAGGGTAGGAGCAAGGCAGTTCTTTCTGAGGTATCTGGCTATCTCATCGCAGTTCACGCCGAAGCCTACCGCGGGGCAAGGCTCGCCGAACTCAGCCATAAGGCCGTCATATCTGCCGCCCTTTAGCACCGAGCTGCCTACGCCGGAGATATAGCCCTTGAAAACTATACCCGTATAGTAATCGGTATGGCTTACTATTCCGAGGTCTACCGAGATCTTGCCGTCGTAGCCCAAGCTGGAAACGCGACTGTAAACTTCTTTGAGAGTAGAGAGGATAGCCGTTATCTTATCATCAGTGAAAAGCTCGGCTGCCTTATCGAACACCTCTACGCCGCCGAAAAGGCGCGGGAGCTGCTTTAATGTATGGGTTATCTGATTTTCGCCGACTTCATCGAGCAGATCGTTGAGCGCGGGATAATTCTTCTGCGAGATGAGCAGGCGAATCTCTTCGCGCACGCGCTCGTCTACATCAAGGCGAGCAACAAGCTCTTTGAAGTAGCCGATATGGCCTATCTCGAGCCTAAACTTTTCTTCGTCGAACTCGGCGAGGGCCTCTACCGCTGTGCAGAGCACCTCGTAATCAGCGCGCTTAGTATTAGTGCCGCCCAGCAGCTCAATACCCGTCTGAACAACTTCGTCAGACCTGCCTTTAAGCAGAGCGTTGTTTTCGTATATCGACTGATTATAGTAAAGGCGCAGCGGGCGCTTAGCGTCTTTAAGTCTGGTGGAGGCAAGGCGCGCTATCGGTATAGTAGAATCGGGGCGCATAACTATCAGCCTGCCCTTAGAGTCGGTAAGCTTGTACATACTTTCCTGCTGGAAATTGCGCGAGCTGCCGCTGAAAAGGTCGTAAAACTCTATACCGGGGGTAACTACCTCGCTGTAACCGAATCTGGAAAAAAGCGTTGTGAGCTTATTTTCTACCATTCTTCTTGCAAGACACTCCTCAAAGAGCAGATCTCTAGTGCCCTCGGGAGTAATAAGGTCATATCTTTTCATTTATACTTCTATTTCCTTTCCACTTATAATTACTTCATCATAGTAAAGCGCTAACATAGTAGCATATTACTTAAATATAATATCATACATCTTGCGCATTGTCAAGCAGGAGTATGAATATACTTTTACCGTACTGTAAATTTAATTTATCAGAAGCCGAAAAGCGTAGTTTGGTTAGAATCGGGCAAGTCGCCGAAAGCGCCGTTATTTTTCAGCGTTTCTATTACCGATCTGCCTACGCCGCTCTGCTGCTGGAACTCTTCTATCGAGATAAAGTCGCCGCTCTGCGCCTTTTCGTAAAGCTGGTTCGCAGCGGAAGCGCCTACGCCGTTTATCGAAACGAAAGGCAGGCGCAGCTTGCCGTCTTCTATGCGGTAGATGAAAGCGTGAGATTTATAAATATCTACGGGCAGAAATTCCAGACCGCGCAGCAGCATCTCGTAGATTATCATAAGGGTATCTATCGTGCCCTCTATCTTCGCGGTGCGCTCTTCCTTCGGCTTGGCTTTCAGCTCGAGTATCTTATTTTTTACCATATGAACGCCCTTTACGGCTGTTTCAGCGTCGAAATCCTCGCCGCGGACGGTGAAAACGGCTGCGTAGAACACAAGCGGTTCATGAACTTTGAACCAACAAAGCTTTATCGCCGAGGTAACGTACGCTGCGGCGTGCGCTTTCGGGAACATATACTTTATCTTCAAGCAGCTGTCTATATACCATTGCGGCACGTCGTGGTCGAGCATATCCTGTTTCATCTCGTCGGTAAGCAGCTTCGGCGCGTTACCTTTACGGGTTATCTCCATTATCTTGAACGAGCGCTTCGGGTCTACGCCGTGGTAGATGAGGTATGTCATGATACTATCGCGCGTTCCGATAACTTCCGAAATTGTGCAGGTACCGTTTTTGATGAGGTCTTGCGCGTTGCCCAGCCAAACGTCTGTACCGTGAGAAAGTCCCGAGATTTGCAGCAGGTCGCTGAAATTCTTCGGCTTCGCGTCGAGAAGCATTTGGCAAACGAAAGAAGTACCCATTTCGGGGATACCGAGCGTGCCCGTTTTCCACATAAGATCCTCTTCGGTAACGCCGAGCGCTTCGGGAGAGGTGAAGAGGCTGTAAACTGCGGGGTCGGACATGGGTATCTCGGTGATAACGAGTCCTGAAAATTCCTCGAGGTACTTATATATAGTAGGAACATCATGACCCAGCTCGTCGAGCTTCAATATAGTATCATGCAGCGAGTGGAAGTCGAAGTGGGTGGTTATAACGTCGGCTTCGTCCTTTTCGGCGGGGTGCTGCACGGGGGTAAAGTCGTAAACTTCATAATCGCCGGGGATAACTACCATTCCGCCGGGGTGCTGACCCGTAGTGCGCTTTACGTCAAGGCAGCCGTTCACCAGGCGCTGGATCTCGGCAGGGTGGGCTGTTCTGCCGCGCTCTTCGAGATATTTTTTTACATAGCCGTAAGCGGTCTTTTCCTGTACGCCCGAGATAGTGCCCGCTTTGAAAACGTGGTCTTTACCGAAAAGCTCTTCGGTATAGCGGTGCGACTGGCTTTGGAAATCGCCCGAGAAGTTAAGGTCTATATCAGGCGCTTTATCGCCGTCAAAGCCGAGGAACGTTTCAAACGGAATATCGTGGCCGTCGCGGTGCATATCAGTGCCGCACTCGGGACAATTTTTCGGCGGGAGGTCGAAGCCCGAGCCGACCGAACCATCGGTAATAAACTCGCTGTGGCGGCATTTCGGGCAGACATAATGCGGCATAAGCGGATTAACTTCCGAAATGCCCGACATCGAAGCTACGAATGACGAACCTACCGAACCACGCGAACCTACCTGATAGCCGTGCTGAACGGAGTTGTAAACAAGCTTTTGCGCTATCATGTAAAGCACCGCGAAACCGTGCTTGATTATCGAAGCAAGCTCGCGGTCAAGGCGTTTATAGACTATCTCAGGGATATGGTCTTTATAATACTCGGCAACGTGAACGTCCTCGCCCTCGGGAACTTCGATAGACTCGGGATCGCAGTCGCCGTAGATAGAGCAGCACTTTTTCCAGCAAATATCCTGCAATTCGCGCACTGCACCGGGGATAAAGGGCGTATATGTACCATCGGGGAAAGCTTTCAGCCCGCTCTCTATCTTATCGGCTATCATATTCGTATTGGTAACTACCACCTCAAAAGCCTTTTCCTCGCCGAGGTAAGAAAGCTCATCGAGCATTTGATTAGTAGGCTTGAAGTAGAGGGGTGCTTGGTTATCCGCGTCGGTAAAACCTTTTGAAGCCATAAGGATAGCGCGGTAGGCGCTGTCGCCCGGATCCATGACGTGAACGTCGCCCGTAGCGCAGACTGGTATGCCCAGCTCGTCGCCCAGCTTTACCACAAAGCGGTTGATATTGCGCAGATCTTCCAAACTATTGATATGGGTGTAAGGGTCTTTCTCGGAAACGAGCATGAACTGGTTATTGCCCTCAGGCTGTATCTCCAGATAATCATAGAAAGAAGCTATCTGCCTTATCTTATCCATAGGTTCGTTATTGAGATACGCGCGGATAAGCTCGCCCGCTTCGCAGGCGGAGGCAACTATAAGACCCTCGCGGTTTTTAACAAGCTCCGACTTCGGTATACGCGGGCGGCGCTTGAAATATTTGAGATTTGAGTCTGAGATAAGGCGGTAGAGATTTTTCAGACCAGTATTATTGCGCACGAGGATTATTTGGTGATAAGTCTTTGACTCGGGCGCGGTGACCTTATCGGTATCGGCAAGCAGGCTGTTCAGCATATCGGCGGTTATTACCATATGCGGGTACTGGTCGGAGATCATCTCAGCCAGCTTGATGAAAATTTTCGCGAGAACTTCGGCGTCGTCGCAGGCGCGGTGGTGGTTGAAATCACCGTAGCCGAAATGCTCTGCCACATAATCGAGCTTATGCTTTTCAAGCTCGGGCAGCATTTTCTGCGACATAACTACCGTATCCAGCGAGGAAAACGGGAAATCTATGCCCGCGCGCTTTGCGGCTTCTCTGATAAAGCCGCAGTCGAAATTAGCGTTGTGCGCAACAAGCAGGGGTTTGCCGCCGCAAAATTCCTTAAAGCTTTTGAGCACCTCGCCCTCGTCACGCGCGTCTTTCAGCATATCGTCGGTAATGCTTGTAAGCCCTGTGATGAACTCGGTAAGCTCGCGGTGGGGGTTGCAGAACTCAGAAAAGCGGTCTACTATTTTAAGTCCGCGCAGCTTTACCGCGCCGAACTCTATAATTCTGTCATTAACGGGATTTGTGCCCGAAGTTTCAAGGTCGAAAACTATTATCTCATCGGTAAGCGGAGTCTTTTCCCAGCCTTTATAGATAACAATATCGTTATTGACCTCGTAAGCTTCGATACCGTAGAGAACTTTGAAATCGCCGCCATTTTTGCGAATGCCTTTAACGGTATTTACGGCGTCGGGGAAGCCCTGAACTACGCCGTGATCGGTTATCGCGAGAGCCTTATGACCCCACTCGAAAGCGCGCTTTACGAGATTGCCGGGGGCGGCGAGCGCGTCCATAGAGGACATATTGGTATGGCAGTGAAGCTCTACGCGCTTATGCTCGCAGGTATCTTGACGGGTAGTGCGCTTTACCTGCATAATATCGTCGGGCATGAAATTGAAAGTATGGTCGTAATCGTCCTCGACCACCTTACCGCTCGCGATAATGCTGGTGCCCTTTTTCATGACTTCTAGCATAGCGGAAAGCTCGTCCTTGCTAAGGCGGTTGCGGGACTTTTTAGCCGAGCCGAGAAGCTTCATAGAGAACGACGAAGTGAAATCGGTGAAGTAGATAATGGCTATAAGCATACCGTTTTTGGTCTCGCGGGTGTCGATATGGAAGATCTCGCCCCAAATAACTATCCTATCGGTAAGCTCTGAAGTGATCTCGTTCATGGGCACTACGCGCTCGGTAGGCATGATAGGCGCGCCTTTTAGCACCTTTGCGCCCTCGGCGATTATCGGCAGGCCCGTAAACTCAACGTTGCAGGTGCGGTATTCGTGCGGAGCAGAGGGAGCAGAGCCGCCTGCGGGCGCAAAACCTGCGGGGGCAGAGGGCAGCGGATTATTTATCGGGATACTATTCAGATAATCCTCCTGCTGCTTAGCAAAGCTGGCGGTATCTATCTTTGTAACGCCTGTAAGCTCTATGCGCACGCTGATGGAGAACATCTCAAACACCAGCGCAGGAAAAGCGGACTCTATGCCCGCCTTTTTTAGTATATCAGCGCCGCCGTGCTTTAAGCCTACGGTAAAAAGACCGCCCGAGTAGCTGATGTCCGCGCCCTCAAAAAAGCCGTTTACAACGGGAAAGCGCGATTTTAGAAACTGAGTGAGGTCTTGAAAATACTCGGCGCAGAGCATATCGGGCGTATATTTCAGACGCAGGCGCAGCTCTTTAAGCCCCAGCTTTTCGCACATAGAGCGCTCAAACTGCGAAACGTCTGCAAATGGCACGAGCTGATCTGAGCGCGCAAAAAGCTCCAGCGCGCCGTCATGCTCGGTATAGACAAGCTTCAATAAGCAGGCGCCGGCCAATATCTGCGGCACCTGCTCGTTATAGCCTTCTAAAAATTCGGATAATTTATAATCTTTCATGGTACTTCCCGTTTATCAGAGTTTTTCGATTTCCTCTATAAGTCTGCCGAGGGCTTCGTCCTCGCTGAGCTTACAGATCTGTTTGCCGTGTTTAAAGAGCACGGCGCATCCGTTGCCGCCTGCGATGCCAATATCAGCCTCGCCTGCCTCGCCGATGCCGTTTACCACGCAGCCCATTACGGCCACGGTGATGTTTTTATCTATACCGCTCACGGCGTTTTCCACGCGCTTTGCGAGCGAGATGAGGTCTATTTTAGTACGTCCGCAGGTGGGGCAGCTTACTATCTTAACGCCGCTTCCCTTTCCTACCGCCATAAGAATATCCTTAGCAGCGCGTATCTCTTTTACGGGCTCATCGGTGAGCGAAACGCGGATAGTTTCGCCGATACCGTCTACCAGCAGCGAGCCTATGCCGACGGCGGATTTTATTATGCCCATGCGCTCAGTGCCCGCTTCGGTAACGCCCAGGTGCAGGGGGTAATCGCACTTCTGCGCCAAAAGGCGGTAAGCGTTTATCATGGTAGGCACGTTCGAGGATTTTATCGAGATGACAATATCATCAAAATCGCAGGCTTCGAGGATATGTACATGGCGCATGGCACTTTCTACGAGCGCTTCGGGGGTAGGCGAGCCGTATTTCGCTAGAAGTTCTTTTTCGAGCGAGCCGCCATTTACACCGATCCTTATCGGTATGCCGCGCGCGGTGCAGGCTTTTACTACCGCTTTAACTTTGTCCTCGCCGCCGATATTGCCGGGGTTTATCCTTATCTTATCTATACCCGCTTCGGCGCAGGCGATGGCTAGGCGATAATCGAAATGAATATCTGCCACAACGGGGATATTCACGGCTTCTTTCAGCGCGTAAACGAGCTTCACGGCTTCCATATCGGGGATAGCGGCGCGGATTATCTCGCAGCCTGCGGCTTCAAGCTCTTTCGCCTGGCGAACGCTTTCCTCAGTTTTATGCGCTTCGACATTCAGCATCGATTGGATATATATTTTCTCGCCATTTAGCGTGAGGCCGCCCACGCGTACAGGCTTTACGTTTCTTTTCATATTATTACAAGACCTTTCGGAAAATTGTCTATTTTATCAGAATATTTTTGTTATATCGCTTACAGTAACTACCACCATTAGAAGCATCAGCAGGACAAGACCCACGAAATGCACAAGACCCTCGTACTTCGGGTTGACGGGCTTGCGGCGGATAAGCTCTACTATCAGGAACATGAGTCTGCCGCCATCGAGCGCGGGCAGGGGGAGCAGGTTGAAAAGACCTATATTTATCGAGATAAAGCCGCCCATAGCGAGCATATTCTGCGTTAGGCCTTTCCAGTCGATACCCGTTTCGGCGCTGGTCTGCGAGTCGATTACCTCGTTCATCTGATCTACTATGCCTACGGGGCCTGAGAGGTCTTTCAGCGAATATTTTCCCCTTACCAGATCAAAAAGCGAGATATAGATAAGGCGCGAATAGCTGATAGTTTCATGAAAAGCGTTGTCGATAACAGTGATCGGGTTGAGCTTCACGCCCTTTACCATGAAGTCGATATGGATAGAATCATCGGTAACGAAAGACACGCCGGTGAGCTTTACGCGCTCGCCGTTGCGCTTTACCTCCATATCAAAAACGCCGTCGGCGTCATTCTGCATAGTGTATGAAAGGTCGATAGCGGAGAAAATTCGCATCCCGTTTACCGAAACTATTTTATCGCCCTCGGCAAGACCAGTTTGATTAGAGGTAGCGTTTTCGTAGAATTTCGCGACAGTTGTAGATGTGATGCCGTCGGAAAGGCAAGTGTTTACGATGAGAAAAGTAAAGCCCAACAGAAGGTTCATGACTATTCCCGCAACGACTATAACTATCTTGCGCAGGGGGCTTTTATTGCAGAAAGCCTTATTATCGGTGCTTTCGGTATCCTCGCCCTCCATAGCGCAGTAGCCTCCTATCGGGAAAATGCGCAGCGCGTAGAGCGTTTCGCCCTTTTGCCTTTTGAATATCGCGGGGCCCATGCCTATCGCGAACTCGTTCACGCGGACGCCGTTTTTCTTGGCGGCGATGAAGTGACCGAACTCGTGGATAACGATTATAAGCTCGAAAATGAGCAACGCGAAAAGTATGCTTAAAACTCTGCTCATAGAAAAATATGCCTTTCTTTTGTCTATGGACGCTTAAAGCGCCTGTATCTGTTTTTCTGTAAATTCGCGGGCAAATTTATCTGCCGCGAGTATTTTATCAAGCGAATCAGCGGGGGTATTTTCCATGCAGGTGAGCGCGCGGGTGACAAGCTCGCCTATTTGCAGGAAAGAGATCTTGCCGCCGAGGAAAGCCGCCACCGCGACCTCGTTCGCCGCATTCACGCAGGCAGGAACTATGCCGCCCAGCCTTGCCGCTTTTATGCAGGCGCTAAGGCAGTCGAAAGTATCGAGATCGGGCTTTTCAAAAGTCAGCTTGCCGTAATCGGTGAGGGAAAGTCTGCCCGTAGGACACTCGGCGCGATCGGGATAAAGCAGGGCGTACTGTATCGGTATCTTCATATCGGGAACGCCCATCTGCGCTATCACGGAGTAATCGGCGAACTCGACCGCGGAATGAACGACGCTTTGACGGTGAACGACGATCTCGATGTCGTCGGGAGAAGCGCTGAAAAGGCGCATGGCTTCGATAAACTCAAGGCCCTTGTTCATCAGCGTTGAGGAATCGACGGTTATTTTATTGCCCATGCTCCAGTTCGGGTGGTTGAGCGCCTGCTCTACCGTGACGTACGCAAGCTCGGCTTTGGTCTTGCCGAAAAACGGGCCGCCCGAAGCTGTGAGGATTATCTTAGTCATTTGCGAAGGTTTATTGCCCTGCAAGCACTGGAAAATTGCGGAATGTTCGCTGTCTACGGGGTAGATACTGACATTTTTTTCTGCGGCAAGGCGCATGACCAGTTCGCCGCCCGCCACCAGCGTTTCTTTATTCGCCAGGGCGATGTCCGTACCGTTTTCGATAGCGGCAACGGTAGGCACTAAGCCGACCATGCCGACAACGGAATTGAGCATTTTGTCAACGCCCTTCATGCGCGCGATGGTCTTTAAGCCCGCCATTCCGCTGAGCACGTTAATATTCTTGCCGGCGAGCGCGGTTTTAAGCGCCGCCAGTTTGCTCTCGTCGAAAATGCAAACGGTATCTGCGCCGAATTTTAGAGCCTGTTCGGCGAGGAGAGAAACGTTTGAATTTGCGGCGAGGGCTTTCACCCTTATATTATGCTTCTGCGCGACCTCTAATGCCTGTGTGCCGATAGATCCCGTAGAGCCAATTATTGTTATAGTTTGATTTGTCTGCATAAAATACGACCTCTGTCCAAAAAAGGCAAAGGCTTCATGACGTGCCACAAAGCCTTTTATGCCATATAATGTTTATCCTAATGTTACAAGCGCGCCCTGCGAGAAGAGGTAGAACATGAAAGGCGCTACCAGCAGAACGCTGTCGAACCTATCCATGATGCCGCCGTGGCCGGGCATTATGTTGCCGTAATCCTTGATCTGGGTCTGGCGCTTTATAACAGAAGCGGAAAGGTCGCCCACAAGGCCTACCAGCGAGCAGAACATTCCTGCTATGAATATCGCGAAGAGGTGAACCTCGACGCCCTTATTGATAACGCTGTAAATTGCCGCGATTATGAGCAGGAAAACGCCGTTGCAGACAGTTCCGCCGATAAGGCCCTCTACTGTTTTTTTCGGGCTGATCTCGGGGCAAAGCTTATGTTTGCCGAAGAAAGTTCCTGCGAAGTACGCGCCCGAATCGGCGAGCCATGCGCCCGCGAGGGTAAGGACTACTGCAAATCTGCCGCAGTCGGGGAACATCGAGATAAGCTTGATGAGGGTGCTCATAGAATAAGTAACGAGCAGCGTCATGCCTATCATGGTGAACGGCACGGAGTAGGCGTATTCGCTGTGATTTTTGAGGTACATCAGCAGCATAGCCGCCACGAATATAAAGCCGTAGAGCTTGACATTAAAGAAAGTGAAAAAGCCGTGCTTATAGACCATCGGGAGCAGGCAGTCAACTGCGGCAAATGCGAAGCAGGCGCAGCATTCGGGGCGGAACTTTACCAGCCCGACAGCCTTGAAAAGCTCATAGAGAGCACCGACGGCGATAGCAGCTATCGCGAGATTGAAAACCCATGTGTGCGCCAAAGCGAGTATCAGTACAGCTATCACTATCGCGACAGCCGCTGAGATTATTCTAGTCTTCATTTTTTCACGTTCCTTTCAAACTCAAACTCCGCCGAATCTGCGGTTGCGGTCGCTGTAAGCTATTACCGCTTTTTCGAGGTCGGCAGGTTTGAAATCAGGCCACAGGATATTTGTGTAGTAAAATTCGGCATATGCCGACTGCCATATCATAAAATTCGAGAGGCGCTGTTCGCCGCTGGGTCTGATTATCAGATCAACATCGGGAGCGCAGTCGCCATCGAGCTGAGCTGTATAGAGGTTTTCGCCGATCATTTTATCGGTAATATCCTGCGGTTCGAGCTTGCCCGACTTCACCTGCTCGGCAAGCACTCTTACCGAGTGGGCTATCTCGTCCCTGCCGCCGTAATTTATAGCGATAAGGAGGGTCATAGCGGTAAAATCGCGCGAGTCAGCCTCTACGCTCGCCATTTTCTGCTGAAGCGAGGGGCGCAGCATAGATCTGTCGCCGATAAAGCAAATACGGATATTTTCCTCTATAAAATCGCGAACTTCGTCGAGATATTTATCGAAAAGATCCATTATAGCCTCGACCTCATCGGCAGGGCGTTTCCAGTTTTCAGTAGAAAAAGCATACACGGTGAAATACTTCACGCCCAGCTTTTTAGCATGGCGGGTGATAGTGCGGAAAGTCTGCGCGCCCTCGCGGTGACCGAATTTCCGCGGCAGACCGCGTTTTTTTGCCCATCTGCCGTTGCCGTCCATAATAACGCCTATATGCGCTGGCACTTTTGTGCCGGGCGGCAGCAGAGGTTTTTCAGCAGTAGCCATGTCAGTTCAGATCCTTTCAGTTTAAGCTTTTATCAGATAGAGAGGATCTCTTTTTCCTTGATAGCCACCTGCTCGTCAACTTCCTTGACGTTCTTATCGGTGATCTTCTGGATAGTTTCCTCAGCGCCCTTGAGGTCGTCCTCGGTGATCTCGTTATTCTTCTTCAGCGCCTTGCACTTTTCCATAGCGTCGCGGCGGATAGAGCGGATAGCTACCTTACACTCTTCGCCCATCTTCTTGATGTCCTTAACGAGCTCTTTACGTCTGTCCTCAGTGAGCTGGGGAAAGATAAGGCGGAGCACCTGACCATCGTTCTGCGGATTGATGCCGACGTCGGAAGCCTGGATAGCCTTTTCGATCATGCCAAGGGTAGATTTATCCCAAGGGGAGATAACGAGTATTCTCGCCTCTGCGACGGAAACTGCGGCTACCTGATTGATAGGTGTGGGCGAGCCGTAATAATCAATCTTTACTCTGTCGAGAACGGCAGGGTTAGCTC